>NZ_JACVZO010000026.1:0-39399 GCF_017151845.1 Staphylococcus sp. EG-SA-17 | reverse complement strand
TGCATCAATGTCGACAAGTGATTCAATCAGTACAAGAAAATCAGAGTCATTAAGTGCATCGACATCATTAAGCGGTTCAACGAGTGAGAGTGAATCCGGCTCAACATCATCAAGTGAAAGTAAATCTGATTCAACATCAATGAGCCTGAGCATGTCCCAATCAACATCGGGAAGTACAAGTGTGTCAACATCAGAAAGTTTGTCTGACTCAACGAGTACATCATTGTCACTAAGTGCCTCAATGAATCAAAGCGGTGTAGACTCAAACTCAGCAAGTCAAAGTGTCTCAAACTCAACAAGTACAAGCACGAGCGAATCCGATTCACAAAGCACATCATCATATACAAGTCAGTCAACAAGCCAAAGTGAATCCACATCGACATCAACGTCACTAAGCGATTCAACAAGTATATCTAAAAGTACGAGTCAATCAGGTTCGGTAAGCACATCAGCGTCATTAAGTGGTTCAGAGAGTGAATCTGATTCACAAAGTATCTCAACAAGTGCAAGTGAATCAACATCAGAAAGTGCGTCAACATTACTCAGTGACTCAACAAGTACAAGTAACTCAGGATCAGCAAGTACGTCAACATCGCTCAGTAACTCAGCAAGCGCAAGTGAATCCGATTCGTCGTCAACATCTTTAAGTGATTCAACATCTGCGTCAATGCAAAGCAGTGAATCCGATTCACAAAGCACATCAGCATCATTAAGTGATTCGCTAAGTACATCAACTTCAAACCGCATGTCGACCATTGCAAGTTTATCTACATCGGTAAGTACATCAGAATCTGGCTCAACATCAGAAAGTACAAGTGAATCCGATTCAACATCAACATCATTAAGCGATTCACAAAGCACATCAAGAAGTACAAGTGCATCTGGATCGGCAAGTACATCAACATCAACAAGTGACTCTCGTAGTACATCAGCTTCAACTAGTACTTCGATGCGTACAAGTACGCTTGATTCACAAAGTATGTCGCTTTCAACAAGTACATCAACAAGTGTGAGTGACTCAACGTCATTATCTGATAGTGTTAGTGATTCAACATCAGACTCAACAAGTATGAGTATATCCGATTCAATGAGTGTATCTGTATCATTAAGTGATTCGACAAGCACATCAACATCGGCTAGTGAAGTAATGAGCGCAAGCATATCGGATTCACAAAGTATGTCAGAATCTGTAAATGATTCAGAAAGTGTAAGTGAATCTAATTCTGAAAGTGACTCTAAATCGATGAGTGGCTCAACAAGTGTCAGTGATTCTGGCTCATTGAGCGTCTCAACGTCATTAAGAAAATCAGAAAGTGTAAGCGAGTCAAGTTCATTGAGTGGCTCACAATCGATGAGCGATTCAGTAAGCACAAGCGATTCGTCATCATTAAGTGTATCGACGTCACTAAGAAGTTCGGAAAGCGTGAGTGAATCTGATTCATTAAGTGATTCAAAATCGACAAGTGGTTCGACTTCAACAAGTACATCTGGTTCATTGAGTACATCAACATCATTAAGTGGTTCAGAAAGCGTAAGCGAGTCTACCTCGCTAAGTGATTCAATATCAATGAGTGATTCTACTAGTACAAGTGACTCCGACTCATTAAGTGGATCAATATCTTTAAGTGGTTCCACAAGTCTTAGCACTTCGGATTCATTAAGTGATTCAAAATCATTGAGTAGCTCGCAAAGTATGAGTGGATCAGAATCAACGTCAACAAGTGTGAGCGATTCGCAGTCAAGCTCAACAAGTAATAGTCAATTTGACTCTATGAGCATCAGTGCATCAGAAAGCGACTCAATGTCTACAAGTGATTCGTCTAGCATCAGTGGATCAAATTCAACGAGTACATCACTTTCAACATCTGACTCAATGAGCGGAAGCGTATCAGTTTCAACATCGACAAGTTTAAGTGACTCAATATCAGGTTCAACAAGTTTAAGTGACTCGAGCTCAACAAGCACATCTACATCATTAAGTGATTCAATGTCACAAAGCCAGTCAACAAGTACAAGTGCATCTGGTTCCTTAAGTACATCGATACCAACATCAATGTCAATGAGTGCTAGTACATCGTCATCACAAAGCACATCGGTGTCGACATCATTATCAACATCAGACAGTATCAGTGATTCTACTTCAATAAGTATCAGTGGTTCACAAAGTACAGTAGAATCAGAATCTACAAGTGATTCAACTTCTATCAGTGACTCAGAATCATTGAGTACATCAGATTCAGACTCGACATCGACAAGTACATCGGACTCAACAAGTGGTTCAACTTCAACAAGCATATCTGAATCATTAAGTACGTCTGGTTCAGGTTCAACGAGCGTATCTGACTCAACATCAATGAGTGAATCCGATTCAACAAGTGTTTCAATGTCACAAAGTATGTCCGGTTCAACGTACAACTCGACTTCAGTGAGCGACTCAGAATCAGTGTCAACAAGCACATCAACGTCATTGAGCACATCCGATTCGACAAGCACATCCGAATCGCTGAGTACATCTATGTCTGGTTCACAAAGCATTTCTGACTCAACATCAACAAGTATGTCCGGCTCAACAAGTACATCTGAATCTAACTCAATGCATCCGTCAGACTCAATGAGTATGCATCATACTCACAGCACGAGCACATCTCGCTTATCAAGTGAAGCAACAACGAGCACGAGTGAATCTCAGTCTACATTAAGTGCAACATCTGAAGTGACTAAACATAATGGCACGCCTGCACAAAGTGAAAAAAGATTGCCAGATACAGGTGACTCAATAAAACAAAATGGATTACTAGGTGGCGTTATGACATTATTAGTTGGTTTAGGTTTAATGAAGAGAAAGAAAAAGAAAGATGAAAATGATCAAGATGATTCTCAAGCATAAATTGAATTTATAGCTGGCTAAAATTAAAAAGACTGAGGCACCAATCACTAGAAAAATCGATATAGGATTTTAATAATTAGTGATGAACCCTTAGTCTTTTTAATGTTTTTGATATAAAAGAGGTGCAACATGTTAAAACTTTTACAACAATACGAATATAAAATTATATATAAACGTATGCTATACACATGTTTTATATTATTTATTTATATATTAGGTACAAACATTTCCATCGTTTCCTATAACGATATGCAAGTAAAACATGAGTCATTTTTTAAAATAGCTATTTCTAATATGGGTGGAGACGTTAATACTTTAAACATTTTCACTTTAGGATTAGGTCCGTGGTTAACATCAATGATTATCTTGATGCTTATTTCTTATCGGAATATGGATAAATACATGAAACAAACAAGTCTTGAGAAGCATTATAAAGAGCGCATCTTAACATTAATTTTAAGTGTTATTCAAAGTTATTTTGTGATTCATGAATATGTTTCGAAAGAACGTGTTCATCAAGACAATATTTACTTAACAATATTGATTTTGGTTACTGGAACGATGTTATTAGTTTGGTTAGCTGACAAAAATAGTCGTTACGGCATCGCAGGACCAATGCCGATTGTAATGGTTAGTATTATTAAATCAATGATGCATCAAAAAATGGAATATATAGATGCAAGTCATATTGTGATTGCGTTGTTAATCATCCTTGTGATAATCACATTGTTTATCTTATTATTTATTGAATTAGTAGAAGTGAGAATACCATATATCGATTTAATGAACGTTTCCGCAACAAATATGAAATCTTATTTATCTTGGAAAGTTAACCCTGCAGGCAGTATTACTTTAATGATGAGCATTTCAGCTTTTGTTTTCTTAAAAAGTGGCATTCATTTTATTTTATCTATGTTTAATAAAGACGTTTCAGATGAAATGCCAATGATGACATTCGATAGTCCAATTGGTATTTCAGTATATTTAGTGATTCAAATGTTATTGGGTTATTTTTTATCGAGATTTTTAATAAATACAAAACAAAAATCAAAAGACTTCTTAAAGAGTGGCAATTATTTTTCAGGAGTTAAACCTGGTAAGGATACAGAACGTTATTTAAATTATCAAGCACGACGCGTATGTTGGTTTGGATCGGCATTAGTTACAGTCATTATTGGTATACCACTTTATTTCACATTGTTTGTACCGCATTTATCTACTGAAATTTATTTCTCAGTACAACTGATTGTATTAGTTTATATCAGTATTAATATTGCAGAAACAATTCGTACATATTTATATTTTGATAAATATAAGCCATTTTTAAACCAGTATTGGTAAGGAGGTAATTATGAAATACTTTATTCCAGCTTGGTACGATGACCAACGATGGTGGCAAGACACGACTGTGCCGTATTATCAACTACAAAATAAGACGGAATTTGACGATATGATTAGTTTAATGGGAATGCACCTTGAAAATGACTTAGATTATCGTCTGATTGTTCTCAATCATGCACCAAATTTAAGAACATTTTTACATCGATATGACTTATATGAGACAAAGTATTGGTCTGTGTTTGATGAAATTCAAGGATTCAGTCACCATGCGCCACAAGCGATTAATTATCACCACTTAAAATGGCCGGATGACGTAGAATTCGTGTACACGCCGTATTTATTAAAATGTGTGACGAGTGAACAGAACTATACAAATATTTATTTTAGTCAAGAAGGGTATTCAATTTGGTTTGAAGAATTTGAAAGAGATCAGTTACAACGGCGTTATATTTTTGATGACAGAGGTTATTTATCAGCGATACGTTATTTTGATGATCATGGAGAGGCTTCTTACCAAGAATATTTAACGATTAATGGAGATTGTGTGCTTTACGAAAACTTTAAAAATGGACGAGTCACTGTTTCAAAAAGATATCAACATCATTATCAACAAACAGAATATAACAATATGGTTCAACTAATTGAAGAAAAATTTCAAGCAATGATTGCACAACAAATACATGAAGATGATCATGTGATTGTGGCTTCAGATGCTAGGCACAATCGACAAATAGCCAATCATATTCCAGCGAAATCATTAAGTTATTCATTTTTTAAAAATAGAAATGAAACTGTGTCAGATGAGGAATATCAATCTATCGTAAAGAATGCCCATTTAATTGTTGATAGTGTGCAACTAGAACGTGATTTAATTAGTCATCAAGAGAAGTATCAGCGAGAGAATACAATGATTCGAATCACACCATTTGAAACGAGACAATCACCTAATATAAGTAGTCAATTGATGGAAACATTTATAGGTGTATGGATAGATGGTATGAGTGACGCTGATTTGCAACAAATGATGCAACGACTTGTGGATTATATCGCACAAGAAGATAATTACCGTTTAATTTTATTATCACGTCATCAAAATGACATACCAATGTGGCTTCGTGAATGTATTACGTCGGTAAATGAGGAATACCAAGCTAAACAGAATGCGGATGTTAATGTTTCAGCATTAATGACACCTGAAGATCAAGATGACATTATTGCTGTTAAGACGATACATGCTGAACATGATGTTGTAGAAGCATTGCGGACGTTGCGACTTGTGATAGATATGTCAAAAGAACCTGACTTGTATTTACAAATTAGTGCAATTAGCGCTGGGATTCCACAAATTAATGGTCAACAAACAGATTACGTCTCTGATTATGACAATGGCCGTATTATAAATACAGTTGATGAATTAGATGATGCGTTAAATTATTATTTATTTTATTTGAAAAATTGGAATTATGCGTACGCCTATTCTTTAAAATTAATAGATGCATATGCTTCTAAGAATATTATTAATCAGCTCGATGAGTTAATAGAAGGTGAAAATGATGCCACGTAAATTTAGAGTTTTGCAAATTGGAGGAGACGATTTAGAACCTATTTTCCAACACAAAAAAGGTGTGAGTTGGGATTACTTCGATATTGGATTGTTTGAATTTGATAGTGGTTATGTAGAGGCTATTGAAGCGATTGTTGAAGCAGAAGGGCGCTTTGATTTTATCTATATTCAAGCACCATACTCGGAGACATTAACGAATTTATTCCAAATGATAAGCGAACCATACAATACGTATGTTGATGAATCATTTTGGTCTGTTGAATATGAACAAGACGAAAATGTCCAAAAATACGTTGTTCAACCATTACATTACCGGAACATTGAAGAACGTAATAATAAATTAGAGGCAGTTAGCTTCTCAGGACAGTATGGAGATAAGGTTTCTCCTAAGTTAGCACTTGTTCATCCGAATTTTAAAGGAGATGTCGTTTACCAAGGTAATTCAGAGCTCACGTTGAGTGGAGAATTTGGAAAAGAATTTAAACCTATCGCATCTTGGCAAAATAATCTCGTTTACGATAAAGATAAAGTCATTCAAATATGGCCAGAATTTGATATTGATGGTGCGGTCGAGTTGCAATATACATTTAGATTGATTCAGACTGGCGCTGATGGTGCATTAATTGAGCAAATCATATTAACTGATGATATGTTAGACAGTCCTTTAGAGATACCTACGAAACCATTTGATGCATATATAAGTGTAACTGTTAAGGCGCGTGGCAACGGGACGGTACATTTAGGACCTATACACAAACGATGGTCTAGATTAGACATGGGTCAATTTTTACTTGGTGGTAGTCGTTTCGTAGATAGTCAACGACAGGAATTTATTTATTATTTCCACCCTGGTGATATGAAACCACCACTAAACGTATATTTTAGTGGTTATCGAACAGCGGAAGGTTTCGAAGGATATTATATGATGAAACGTATGAATGCACCGTTTTTACTTATCGGCGATCCTCGTGTTGAAGGTGGTAGCTTTTATATCGGTTCATCTGAATATGAACAAGGTATTATCAATGTTATTGACGAGACATTAGAAAAGCTGAATTTTAAATCACATGAATTAATATTATCTGGTTTATCTATGGGTTCATTTGGTGCCTTGTATTATGGTGCTCAGTTAAATCCTCAGGCAATTATTGTTGGTAAACCACTTGTTAATATTGGAACGATTGCTGAACATATGCGATTACTTAGACCAGAAGAGTTCGGTACAGCATTAGACGTCCTGGTGTCTAATGAAGGTGATACATCTCAAGCGTCGATACAGGCATTAAATCAAAAATTTTGGCAAACATTTCAAAAGAAATCATTGTCACAAACTGTTTTTGCCATAGCATATATGCAACATGATGATTATGATCCACATGCATTTCAAGAGCTATTACCTGTATTGACAGCACACCAAGCAAGAGTGATGAATTGCAGTATTCCTGGGCGACATAATGATGATTCACCTACCATTGCAAGTTGGTTTGTTAATTTTTACAACATTATTTTGGAAGACAAGTTTGGGAGAGTTCAACATGCTGAAAAACAAAACATTTAAAGTTACTTGGAATTATATTTCACAAACTACATTTATGTATGGCTCTAAAGTATCATTTTCAAATGGTGAAGTGACTTTTATAAACCCTTTGATGCCCTCTGGATTACCGATTCATGAGTGGTTGATGTTAAAGCAATTTTCAAAATATAAAAGTGCGCCAAGTTTACCAATTTTGCGTAGAGGACAGCATTATAAATTGCATTTTGATTTTGATGCAACGCCTGCTGGTTCAGTGTATTTTATCATCATTTTTTATAATAAAAATGGCACAAAACTAAGTACTGAGATTGTAAAGTCAAATAGTATCACGATTCAATATCCTGATGAAGCCTATGCTTATAAAATAAAAATGATGAATGCAGCATCGACGAGTCTTATATTTAGATGTTTAACAATCACAGAGATGACGCATCAAGATGATTTAGAATATAAAAGCATGCGGGTGACGAAGATAGGCGATGACCAATATGGAAATGATATGATCAATGTCATTATTGCAGAACCATCTGACACCTATCCAACTATTTCGAATGATTTTTTGAAACTGTTTGGTCATGTTTGGCTCGTTGAACGTTGGATGGACGACAATATCGAGGGAAATATTAAGCAACTAAAGAATGATTTGCAAAGTCAAGATACCCTAAAGGCTATTAATTTGATTAGTTATGGGTCAAAGTCAAATGTTTTTGCAACTTATGTCGCTCAGCATTTGGATTGCAAAGTGTATCGTACAAGCCATGAAGATGATGATTTAAAAGAATGGCTTACAGAACATGTCCCAGGAAATCATGAACTAAAAGATACAAATGTCGAGGTTTATTTTAAAGAAGAGCAAGACAACCATCTAAACTATATGTCACGTTTAATGAATCCAGTACGATTTTTAGATTACTTAGATGTATCGAAACTGAATGGTGGGGAAGTAAATGAAACATAAACTAGATGTTACGATAAACGAATTAAGACTAAAGTCGATTAGAAAAATAGTGAAACGCATCAATACATGGAGCGATGAAGTTAAATCATATTCTGATGATGCGTTAAAACAAAAGACAATAGAATTTAAAGAACGTTTAGCATCAGGAGTTGATACACGAGATACATTGTTGCCTGAAGCTTATGCAGTGGCACGTGAAGCGAGCTGGAGAGTATTAGGTATGTATCCTAAAGAAGTTCAGTTAATCGGAGCGATTGTATTGCATGAAGGTAACATTGCGGAGATGCAAACAGGCGAAGGTAAAACATTAACAGCAACGATGCCTTTATATTTAAATGCACTTTCGGGAAAAGGAACATATTTAATTACAACGAATGATTATTTAGCGAAGCGTGATTTTGAAGAGATGCAACCATTATATGAATGGTTAGGTTTAACTGCTTCATTAGGTTTTGTTGATATTGTGGATTATGAGTATCAAAAAGGGGAAAAACGTAATATATATGAACATGATATTATATATACAACTAATGGACGTCTCGGTTTTGATTATTTAATTGATAATTTGGCTGATAGTGCGGAAGGAAAATTTTTACCACAATTAAATTACGGTATTATTGATGAAGTGGATTCAATCATTTTAGATGCTGCGCAAACACCATTAGTTATTTCGGGTGCACCAAGATTACAATCAAATCTATTTCATATTGTGAAAGAGTTTGTAGATACATTGATTGAAGACGTGCATTTTAAAATGAAGAAGACCAAAAAGGAAATATGGCTGTTAAATCAAGGTATTGAAGCGGCACAATCATACTTTAATGTTGAAGATTTATATAGCGAACAAGCGATGGTCCTAGTGCGTAATATTAATCTAGCACTGCGCGCGCAATATTTGTTTGAATCTAATGTCGATTACTTCGTATATAATGGTGATATTGTTTTAATTGACCGTATTACAGGTCGTATGTTACCGGGGACTAAGTTGCAAGCTGGACTTCACCAAGCTATTGAAGCGAAAGAAGGTATGGAGGTTTCAACAGATAAAAGTGTTATGGCAACAATTACCTTCCAGAATTTATTTAAACTTTTTGAATCATTTTCAGGTATGACAGCTACAGGAAAATTAGGCGAATCAGAGTTCTTTGATTTGTATTCAAAAATAGTCGTACAAGTACCAACTGATAAAGCGATTCAACGTATCGATGAACCAGATAAAGTGTTTCGTTCAGTTGATGAGAAAAACATCGCGATGATTCATGATATTGTTGAACTTCATGAAACGGGGAGACCGGTTTTACTCATAACGAGAACTGCTGAAGCGGCTGAATACTTTTCGAAAGTATTATTCCAAATGGATATTCCTAATAATTTACTCATTGCGCAAAATGTTGCAAAAGAAGCGCAGATGATAGCTGAAGCAGGGCAAATTGGTTCCATGACTGTTGCGACTAGTATGGCAGGTCGAGGCACAGATATTAAACTTGGTGAAGGTGTCGAAGCATTAGGTGGATTAGCTGTTATTATTCATGAACATATGGAAAATAGCCGTGTAGACAGGCAATTACGTGGTCGTTCTGGTAGACAAGGGGATCCGGGATCATCTTGTATATATATTTCACTAGATGATTATTTAGTTAAGCGATGGAGCGATAGTAATTTAGCGGAAAATAATCAATTATATTCATTAGATGCACAACGATTATCGCAAAGTAGTTTGTTTAATCGCAAAGTTAAGCAAATTGTAGTTAAAGCGCAGCGTATCTCGGAAGAACAAGGGGTTAAAGCTCGTGAAATGGCTAATGAATTTGAAAAAAGCATTAGTATACAGCGAGATCTTGTATACGAGGAACGTAATCGAGTTTTAGAAATAGATGATGCTGAGAATCGAGATTTTAAAGCGTTAGCTAAAGATGTGTTTGAAATGTTTGTAAATGAGGAAAAGGTGCTAACAAAATCGCGTGTTGTCGAGTATATTTATCAAAATTTAAGTTTCCAATTTAATAAAGATGTGGCTTGTGTTAATTTTAAAGATAAGCAAGCAGTAGTGACATTTTTATTAGAGCAATTTGAAAAGCAATTAGCTTTGAATCGTAAAAACATGCAAAGTGCATATTATTATAATATTTTCGTTCAAAAAGTCTTTTTGAAAGCAATTGATTCATGTTGGTTAGAACAAGTCGACTATTTACAACAATTAAAAGCAAGCGTTAATCAACGACAAAATGGGCAACGTAACGCTATTTTTGAATACCATAGAGTTGCCTTAGATTCATTTGAAGTTATGACACGAAATATCAAAAAAAGAATGGTGAAAAATATTTGTCAAAGCATGATTACATTTGATAAAGAGGGTATGCCAGTTATACATTTTCCATAAATGAAAAGGGGTAGCGCATGACAATATATAATATAAACTTTGGTATAGGCTGGGCGAGTAGCGGTGTTGAATATGCACAAGCTTACCGTGCTAAATTATTGAGACGTACAAATCAAGACACTAAATTTGTGTTTTTAGATTTTATACAGTCAGAGAACATACAGACATTAACGCAAAACATTGGGTTTAAAGATCAAGAAGTTATTTGGTTGTATCAGTATTTTAGTGATATTTCTATAGCACCAACAACGTACACGTTAGATGACGTTGAACGTGAGCTTGGTCATGACATTAGTTTTAGAGAAAGAAATGGTAAGATAGTCCGTCTATATTTTAATGGGAAATCATCATTTGTAACATGTTATCTACAAAATGAACAAAAAGATGTTGTGGATCGTGCAGAATTTGTAATTAATAGTATGTTAGTACGTAAAGATTTTTATAGTTATACGCGTATATTTTCTGAGTATTATGCACCAGCTGATAATAAAGCGAAATTATATATGCGACAATTCTATAATGAAGATGGTTCCATCGCTTATAACGAATATATTGATGGAGACAGCTCTATATATGTGTTTGAAGATGCGGTGTTGTATAACAAAACCGAATTTATTGCATACTTTTTACAACGATTGAATTTAACCCGAGACGATATTGTCATATTAGACCGCGCTTCTGATATTGGTCAGGCTGTTTTGCAGCATAAAGGTGATAGTAAAGTTGGTGTTGTGATTCATGCTGATCATTATAGTAATAATATGATGAGTGAGCAGCATATACTATGGAACAATTATTATGAATATCAATTTTCAAAAGCTAAATACATTGATTTCTTTATTACAGCAACAGATATTCAAAATCATATGGTTTGTCGACAATTTGAGCAATATCAAGGTTATCGCCCACGTGTTTATACTATTCCTGTGGGAAGCATTGATGCATTATCATATCCAACATTATCAAGAAAGCCATATGCGATGATTAGTGCATCTCGTTTAGCAAATGAGAAACATATTGATTGGCTTGTCAAAGCGGTTATCGTGGCTAAACGACAAGTGCCAGAATTAACATTTGATATTTATGGAGAAGGTAGCGAGAAGACGCGACTGCGTAAAATTATTGATACACACCGCGCACAAGATTATATTCGTTTACTAGGGCATGTTAAACTTGATGAAATTTATAATGATTATGAGTTATTTCTTTCTGCATCAACTAGCGAAGGTTTTGGGTTAACACTAATGGAAGCGGTAGGCTCAGGACTAGGTATGATTGGATTAAATGTGAATTATGGTAACCCAACCTTTATTCGAGATGGGGAAAATGGCTACTTGGTACCTTTTGATACCGATGAAGATAGTGTGGATGATGTTGTCGCAAAACTAGCTCATGCCATTGTAATGTATTTTAACAATGGTCCCCAGACACCACATGACATCTCTTATGAAGTGGCACAGCAATTTATGACTCAAGATATTATTTTAAAATGGGAAACATTAGTTCAAGAGGTGCTGCATGATTAAATTATTTGATTACTTTAACGATCATTCACGAAAGTTATATGAGTCTTTTAAAGCCAGTAAGTTGGAAGAAGATTTAACAATTGTACTCAATGACAATGGCTTTTTACCGGACGATGTTATATCACCGTATCAATTTTTTGCAGATAATCATAATACAGAAAATATGAAACCACGATTTTTTAATCAGGTTACTGTACCAGCTTTTTGGGAAATTAAAGGTAACAACAATTCGGCTACAATTAATGATATGGGACGTCTACGAGGTAAAATATTTTATCAAAGTGGAGAGCGCCCTAGAATTGTTAGTCGTGTCGAATGGTTTGATGACCAACAACGTGTCCGATTTGTCGATTATTATTCTAAGAATGGTATTAAATTTGCACAAACTGTTTACGATTTAAATCGTAAAGCGATCTTGAAGAAATATATGACAGCAGAAGGTAAAGAAGTGATTTATGAAAATTTTGTAACATCTGATGTCATATTGGATTGGCAAGGGAAGTCTTACTTTTTCCCTTCAAAGCTCGCATTCGTATTATTTTTTATCAAGCAACTTGAAATTACGGAACATCATTTCGTTATTAACTCACTAGCCCTACCATTTTCAGTGTTATATAATTTGCCATCAAATGGTAGTGATGTTTTGGTATGGCAAGAACAGTGCGATGGTAATGTCCCAGGAAATATGCAATTGATGTGTAAAGGTGATATGAAACGACATTGTAATATTATTATTCCAGATAAAAACGAATATGAAACGATGCTCAATATAGCAGACGCAAAGGTTCAATCTCGTATTTTACAAGGCGGATATCTATATAACTATCGTAGTCGTAATAGATATACTAAAGAAATTGTAATATTAACTAACTCGGATCAACTTCGTAACATCAAGGTATTGGTTGAAACTTTACCAGATTTTAAATTTCACATCGCTGCTATTACAGAGATGTCTGATAAGCTAATGCAACTTGATCAATATGCTAATGTGCACTTATACCCATCTATTAATATAGACAGGGTAAATGAACTATACCAGTTATGTGATATTTATCTTGATATCAATGAGGGTAATGAAATTTTAAATGCGGTGGAACAAGCGTTTGACTATGAGTTGTTGATTTTAGGTTATCGTCAAACAGCACACCATGCTAAAGTAACACTATCAGAGCACTTATTTGAGCATAATGATGAGATAACAATGGAGAGTAAAGACCAATTAATACAAATGTTAGAGAGTTTGAAAGATCAGCAACAGTTTCGAGATGCTTTATTAGCACAAAAAGCACATGCACACGAAATCTCGCGTGAACAATTCGAGCAAGTTTTTAAACAGGCGCTCGAAAGCTAAAAAGAAAAAGCAGTCTAAAATAAAGTACCATTTAATATAAAAGATTTGACGTAATATGATGTTAGCGACATGGACAATATGATATTACGTCATGCTTGTTTTGTTTACTTAAATATAAGCTAAGTAATAAGTAAATAATTACTAACAACAATAACTAGATAGATAAGTGTAAATTTCTTGTAAACAGGTATATAATAGTATGTAATTCTTTTAAGGAAGTAAGTGAGAAAGGAGTATGTTGATGGCTAAATATCGAGGGAAACCGTTTCAATTATATGTAAAGTTATCGTGTTCGACAATGATGGCGACAAGTATCATTTTAACGAATATCTTGCCGTACGATGCCCAAGCTGCATCTGAAAAGGATACTGAAATTTCAAAAGAGATATTATCTAAGCAAGATTTATTAGACAAAGTTGACAAAGCAAATCGTCAAATTGAGCAATTAAAACAGTTATCGGCTTCATCTAAAGCACATTATAAAGCACAACTAAATGAAGCGAAAACAGCATCGCAAATAGATGAAATCATTAAACGAGCTAATGAGTTGGATAGCAAAGACAATAAAGGTTCTCAAATTGAAATGAACGGTCAAAGTGATATAGACAGTAAATTAGATCAATTGCTTAAAGATTTAAATAAGGTTTCTTCAAAGGTTGATAGGGGTCAACAAAGTGGCAAGGACGATCTTAATGCAATGAAAAATGATATGTCACAAACGGCTACAACAAAATATGGAGAAAAAGATAATGAAAATGATGAAGCAATGGTAGATAAGGCGTTAGAAGACTTAGACCATTTGAATCAGCAAATACACAAATCGAAAGATGCATCGAAAGATACATCGGAAGATCCAGCAGTGTCTACAACAGATAATAATCATGAAGTAGCTAAAACGCCAAATAATGATGGTTCTGGACATGTTGTGTTAAATAAATTTCTTTCAAATGAAGAGAATCAAAGCCATAGTAATCGACTCACTGATAAATTACAAGGAAGCGATAAAATTAATCATGCTATGATTGAAAAATTGGCTAAAAGTAATGCCTCAACGCAACATTACACATATCATAAACTGAATACGTTACAATCTTTAGATCAACGTATTGCAAATACGCAACTTCCTAAAAATCAAAAATCAGACTTAATGAGCGAAGTAAATAAGACGAAAGAGCGTATAAAAAGTCAACGAAATATTATTTTGGAAGAACTTGCACGTACTGATGATAAAAAGTATGCTACACAAAGCATTTTAGAAAGTATATTTAATAAAGACGAGGCAGATAAAATTCTAAAAGATATACGTGTTGATGGTAAAACGGATCAACAAATTGCAGATCAAATTACTCGTCATATTGATCAACTATCTCTGACAACGAGTGATGATTTATTAACGTCATTGATTGATCAATCACAAGATAAGTCGCTATTGATTTCTCAAATTTTACAAACGAAATTAGGAAAAGCTGAAGCAGATAAATTGGCTAAAGATTGGACGAATAAAGGATTATCAAATCGCCAAATCGTTAACCAATTGAAGAAACATTTTGCATCAACTGGCGACACGTCTTCAGATGATATATTAAAAGCAATTTTGAATAATGCGAAAGATAAAAAACAAGCAATTGAAACGATTTTAGCAACACGTATAGAAAGACAAAAGGCAAAATTACTGGCAGATTTAATTACTAAAATAGAAACAGATCAAAATAAAATTTTTAATTTAGTTAAATCGGCATTGAATGGTAAAGCGGATGATTTATTGAATTTACAAAAGAGACTCAATCAAACGAAAAAAGATATAGACTATGTTTTATCACCAATAGTAAATCGTCCAAGTTTACTAGATCGATTGAATAAAAATGGGAAAACGACAGATTTAAATAAGTTAGCAAATTTAATGAATCAAGGATCAAATTTATTAGACAGTATTCCAGATATACCCACACCAAAGCCAGAAAAGACGTTAACACTTGGTAAAGGTAATGGATTGTTAAGTGGATTATTAAATGCTGATGGTAATGTATCTTTGCCTAAAGCGGGGGAAACGATAAAAGAACATTGGTTGCCGATATCTGTAATTGTTGGTGCAATGGGTGTACTAATGATTTGGTTATCACGACGCAATAAGTTGAAAAATAAAGCATAATTATATTGGGGGAAGAGCATCTATATATTTTTTAAGTATATAAGACGTCTTATTTCTCCTTAATTTATTGTGAAGTATATGCAAAATGCAATGAATAGATTGTCCATCATTTTAACGTTATAATGAATTTAACGACTTAGAACTACACAAGTAAAGGAGAATGAAGATGTCTCGAAAAACGGCGCTATTAGTTTTGGATATGCAAGAAGGTATAGCGAGTAGTGTACCTAGAATAAAAAATATTATTAAAGCGAATCAGAGAGCAATTGAAGCAGCAAGACAACATCGAATACCAGTCATTTTCATACGTTTAGTGTTAGATAAGCATTTTAATGATGTCTCCTCGAGTAATAAAGTGTTTTCAACAATTAAAGCTCAAGGATATGCGATTACTGAAGCAGATGCATCTACACGAATACTTGAAGATTTAGCACCACTAGAAGATGAGCCGATTATTTCTAAGCGACGCTTTAGCGCATTTACAGGTAGTTACTTGGAAGTTTATTTACGTGCAAATGATATTAATCATTTAGTATTAACGGGTGTCTCTACAAGTGGAGCTGTATTGAGCACGGCATTAGAAAGTGTAGATAAAGACTATTATATTACTGTTTTAGAAGATGCTGTTGGTGATAGATCAGATGATAAACATGACTTTATTATTGAACAAATTTTATCACGCTCATGTGACATTGAATCCATAGAGTCATGGAAAAGTAGTTTATAATTAATATAACGTCAATTAAAGCTCGGCAGTAATGTTTGAGAATAAGTACATTTGCTCATATTTATAAAATGTGTGAGATGACAATTGAAACGTATATGATGAGGAACATTTGAACATAAAATAATATATTTATATAAAACGACCCGAGGCGTTCGAACTGAATGCCTCGGGTTTAATTGAATAAGAAATCGGACTTATGAACAGAAATATGTTTAAGTCCGAACTCCTTGTTTATACTTATAAATTTTACGGGTTTAATATAATACTTATTTACCTGTAATATATGATAATTCTTCAGCGGCAGCTGCATTGATAGTTCTATGAGAAATGATACCTAATCCTTTAACATTGGATTCTGAAATAACGATAGAACCATCACTGTTAACTTTTTCAACAAATGCTACATGACCGTAATGTTGATCTGCACCAAATTGTCCAGCCTCAAATACAACAGCAGCATGACGTTTTGGTGTATGACTTACTTGATAATCACGGTATTGAGCTCGATTATTCCAATTATGTGCATCACCTAAATCACCTGAGATAGATGTACCAAATTGTTTCATACGGTTATATACGTACCAAGTACATTGGCCATGTGGATATGGCATACTATCAGATACCTCACGGAAAGGTTTGAATTCATCTGATGAATCATCATAATCCTTGATAGAACGTTCATATTTATCTAAATCTGGCATGCGTTCATCGTCAAACTGAGTTAATTGATAGTGTTTAATAATACTGTTTAATTTCTTAGCATAGTTTGGATCTGTAGCATATGTTTTAGATAAGTGTGATGTTGCATCTTTATAAGAATCGGCTTCCGATTTCCATGTTGGTTTATAAATTGTTCGATTGCCATCAATACCATTTTTAATAAGGTCAGAGTAATCTTTTAGTGATTCTTTCGTGCTTGGATATTTTCGGAATCCAGCATTAATACTATACAATTGATTACCATCAGCTTCTAATGTGTTAAAAGGAACAGAATTCCCTTCAAAAGCACCTTTGATACCGAATAAATTATGGTTTGGTGACTTAGCTAAAGCACTACGACCTGAGTCAGATTCTAAGATTGCTTGGGCAATCATGACAGACGCATAAATATCGTTATCTTGACCAATGCGATGTGCATCTTTAGCAATTGATTTGACAAATTGACGTGTATCTTTTGAGTCAACAACGTTAAATTGTCCACTATCATCATTGTTAGATATACTAGGATCTGTTTCGAATAATGATGTTGCACGTGTATCCTTTTGATTAATATCGTTATTGAATGATTGAGCAGGTTTAGATTTATGTTTCAATTCATCTTGTGTTGGTAACTGTGGATTCTTTGTATTAGATTTTTCATTTTTGTCTTTTTTAGATTGAGATGCGTAATCTTTTTGTGTTTTCTTTGCATCTTCACTGTATTGATCCAAAATAGAGTCTAAAGCCGAATCTGACATTGACTGATTATCTTTCGATGAAGATTTTTGATTTGCTCTATCGTCACTTGCTGGTTGACTATTTGATTGATTAGGTTGTGTTGGCTTTGGCGAATTTGGTTGCTTATTAGATGTACTTGGTTTTGTATTGTTTGATTTAGGTGCTTTTTGATTGTCTGCTTTATCTTGTTTAGATGATTGCGTATCCGTGTCATTTTTGATGCTATTGTCACTGTTTTTATTCGAATCATTTGTTGACTTTTCGCCATTACGAGGTTGTTCGTAATCAGAAATATCCGAATTTAAATTGAATAAGTTTTGGATTAAAGTTGTTAATGAGTAATTATCATCGTATTTATTTTTGGTTAGCAATTGGTTTATATTGGTTTGTGGTAAATTCTTATAAATAAAATCAATGATATTGTTAGAGCCTGAAGTGCTGTCGTCTATAGTTTTAAATTTTTTGTCGTTATTGTCTTGGCTACTTGTATTATTGTTGTCTGCTTTATCAGTATCTTTACTTGTAGTATCCTTAGAAGTTTCATCATCATTAGATTTTTTTGAATCATGAGATGTTGTCTTAGCTGTAGTATCTTTTTGAGGTGTATCAGCATAAGCGGTAGGTGAAACTAAAGTAGGTAATACGAGCGTAGTTGATAGCAAATAAATTAAAATTTTATTTTTAGGCATATTTCGTATTCTCCCTTGAAAAATATAATAATTAAGTGTGATAATAAACTATGATTTGTTATAATTTATCGTATGCTGAAAATAGTTGATAGGTATCAATCGACTAAATATCTTCCAGTAAATTGATTATACTAATTCACAACGCAAAAATAAATTAATTTACAAAAAATATATAAAAAATATGAATAATTCCTACATAGGAGTGTGACAATGAAGAACGCATTTAAATTATTTAAAATGGATCTGAAGAAAGTAGCTAAGACGCCAGCTGTGTGGATTATCTTAGCAGGCTTAGCTATTTTGCCATCGTTCTACGCTTGGTTTAACTTATGGGCAATGTGGGATCCATATGGCAACACGGGACACATCAAGGTCGCAGTCGTTAATGAAGATAAAGGCGACACAATCAGAGGGAAAAAAGTTAATGTCGGTAATACGATGGTTAATACACTCAAGAAAAATAAAAGTTTTGATTGGCAGTTTGTAAGTAGAGAGAAAGCTGATCATGAGATAAAAATGGGTAAATATTTTGCAGGTATTTACATCCCATCTAAGTTTACACATGAAATTACCGGGACACTACGTAAGCAGCCTCAAAAAGCAGATGTAGAATTTAAGGTGAATCAGAAGATTAACGCTGTTGCGTCTAAGCTAACAGATACTGGTTCGTCAGTTGTCGTTGAAAAAGCGAATGAACAATTTAATAAAACAGTAACTCGAGCATTATTAGAAGAAGCTAACAAAGCAGGTTTAACTATTGAAGAAAATGTGCCGACAATTAATAAGATAAAAAATGCGGTATATTCAGCAGATAAAGCTTTACCTAAGATTAATGACTTTGCGAATAAAATTGTATATTTGAATAACCACCAAGCGGATTTAGATAAATATGCCAATGATTTTAGAAAACTAGGAAATTATAAAGGCGATATTTTAGATGCTCAGAAAAAATTAAACGAAGTCAATGGTGCTATTCCGCAACTTAATGAAAAGGCTAAGTTGATATTAGCTTTAAATAATTATATGCCGAAAATTGAAAAAGCGTTAAATTTTGCAGCTGATGACGTGCCAGCGCAGTTCCCTAAAATTAATCAAGGACTTAACATTGCGAGTCAAGGTATTGATCAAGCTAATGGACAGTTAAATGATGCCAAAGACTTCGTCACACAAGTTAGAAGTAGAGTCGGTGATTATCAAGATGCAATTCGACGCGCGCAAGATTTAAATCGAAGAAACCAGCAACAGATTCCTCAAAATAGCGCGGCGAACAACGAAACATCAAATAGTGCACCTGCAGCTGGTAATGGTGTAGCATCAACGCCACCAAGTGTACCAAGTGGCGATACTGCACCAAATAATAATGTTACGCAAAATACCGCACCAAATGGTAATAATGCGCCTGTATCGACTACACCACAAAGTACAAGCGGGAAAAAAGATGGTCAAAGTTTTGCAGATATAACAACAACACAAGTCAGCACAGCTAACGAGAACACACAAAACATTACAGATAAAGATGTTAAATCAATGGAAGCGGCATTAACGGGCTCTTTATTATCATTATCAAATAATTTAGATACCCAAGCGAAAGCCGCACAAAAAGATAGTCAGGCATTACGTAATATTTCGTATGGCATTTTAGCATCGGACAAGCCTTCTGATTTTAGAGAGTCTTTAGATAATGTTAAGTCCGGTTTAGAATACACAACGCAATATAATCAACAATTTATCGATACATTAAAAGAGATTGAGAAGAATGAAAATGTTGATTTATCAAAAGAAATTGATAAGGTAAAGGCAGCTAATAATCGAATTAATGAATCATTAAGGTTAGTTAATCAATTAAGCAATGCATTAAAGAATGGTAGTTCAGGAACTGCTGAAGCTACTAAATTACTAGATCAACTTTCAAAACTAGATTCATCATTATCATCATTTAGAGATTATGTTAAAAAAGATCTTAACAGCTCTTTAGTATCAGTATCACAACGTATTATGGATGAATTGAACAAAGGGCAAACTGCATTATCCAATGTTCAGTCTAAATTAAATACAATTGATCAAGTCATTAATAGTGGACAAGCTATTTTAAAAAATGGTAAAACACGTATTGATCGCTTACAAACAGTATTACCAAGTATTGAACAACAATACATTAGTGCTGTTAAAAATGCTCAAGCAAACTTCCCGAAAGTGAAAAGTGATGTAGCTAAAGCTGCTAACTTTGTGCGCAATGACTTACCACAGTTGGAACAGCGATTAACTAATGCGACAGCAAGTGTGAATAAAAATTTACCAACGTTATTAAATGGTTATGATCAAGCAGTAGGATTACTAAATAAAAATCAGCCACAAGCGAAAAAGGCTTTATCAGATTTAGCTGATTTTTCTCAAAATAAATTGCCTGATGTTGAAAAAGATTTGAAAAAAGCGAATAAGATTTTCAAGAAGTTAGACAAAGACGATGCAGTCGACAAATTAATCGACACACTTAAGAATGATTTAAAAAAACAAGCGGGTATTATTGCAAATCCTATTAATAAGAAGACTGTTGATGTTTTCCCAGTTAAGGATTATGGTTCAGGTATGACACCATTCTATACTGCACTGTCAGTATGGGTAGGTGCACTCTTGATGGTAAGCCTATTAACTGTTGATAATAAACATAAGAGCTTAGAGCCAGTGTTAACGACACGACAAGTGTTCTTAGGTAAGGCAGGATTCTTTATAATGCTTGGTATGTTGCAAGCGCTCATTGTATCGGTTGGAGATTTGTTAATCCTAAAAGCAGGGGTTGAGTCACCTGTATTATTCGTACTTATAACGATTTTCTGTTCGATTATTTTCAACTCGATCGTATATACGTGCGTATCATTACTTGGTAACCCAGGTAAAGCCATTGCAATCGTATTGCTTGTATTACAAATTGCAGGTGGTGGAGGAACATTCCCAATTCAAACTACGCCACAATTTTTCCAAAACATTTCGCCATACTTACCATTTACGTATGCAATTGATTCATTACGTGAAACAGTAGGCGGTATTGTTCCGGAAATCTTAATTACAAAATTAATTATATTAACGTTATTTGGCATAGGATTCTTCGTTGTAGGTTTAATTTTAAAACCTGTAACAGATCCATTGATGAAACGCGTATCTGAAAAAGTTGACCAAAGTAACGTTACAGAATAAAAATGAAATCCACACATTAGGGTTATAGCTCCTTAATGTGTGGATTTTTATGTTTTTAGACAGAAGAGATAGTAATTTCTGTCTTTTATGGGACGGGTGTTATCATTGCTATTATCCAGGATGACTTACTATAGCACTAATATTACCGACAAAGTGAATATCCTCGTCTTCCGTAGTTAAAATAAAGCTAGAACCTTTTGGGATGTCATAGTGCTTATCGTTTACTGTTAAAGTACCAGTACCATCGATAATTGTAACTAAGCAATAAGCATGTGGTTTATTGAATTTTAAATCTCCATGAATATCCCATTTATATACTGCAAAATATTGATTATCTACAAATTGAGTTACAGTGTGTGTGTCGATGTGAGTTGTTATAGGAGTAGTATTTGGTTCATGATTGCCTAATTCAATCACATCTTTACTTTGCTCTAAGTGCAAATCACGCAATTGACCATTTTGATCTCGTCTATCATAGTCATAAATACGGTATGTCGTATCGGAGGATTGTTGTGTCTCTAAAATTAAAATACCCGAACCAATGGCATGGACAGTGCCAGCAGGAACATAATAAAAGTCACCGGGCTTAACAGGTATACGTTTGAAAAGACTGTCAAATTCATGATTATCAATCATGTCTATTAACGTCTGTTTATTATGTGCATGTACGCCATATATAATTTCAGCACCTGGGGCTGCATCTAAAATATACCAACATTCTGTTTTACCTAGTTCGCCTTCGTGTTTTAAAGCGTAATCATCATCCGGGTGAACTTGAACAGATAATTTATCATTGGCATCTAATACTTTAGTTAGCAGAGGGAAACTATCTCGTGAATCATTATCGAATAATTCACGATGTTGTGACCAAAGTTGATCTAGGGTCATATCCTTGTATGGACCATTGATAATTGTATTAGGACCATTTGGATGTGCAGAAATTGCCCAGCATTCACCAGTTGTTTCATTAGGGATATCATAGTTAAATGCTTTTAATGCATGACCGCCCCAAATTCTGTCTTTAAAAACGGGTTGTAAAAATAATGCCATAGTTAAAACTCCTCTATATTTTCATTAATAAGTTATAAATTTCTGTAGTACTGTTTGCATTAATTAGTGATTGGCGTGTCTCATCATTCATTAACGCTTTAGATAAGCGCTGAAGTATTTTTAAATGTGTATCCTGACTGTTGTTTGGTACGGCAATTAAGAATATCAATTGAGGTAGACTACCATCTAGACTCTCCCATTTAACACCATGATTATTTTTCATAACAGCTACAATCGGTTGTTTTACAACATCAGACTTTGCATGTGGAATGGCCACGTTCATGCCAATAGCTGTCGTAGACTCCATTTCACGTTCTAGGATTGCATTTTTTAAATGCGATGTGTGCTCTACATAACGGCAAATTTTAAGTTTATGAATCAACATATCAATTGCTTCGTTTCGAGACATGTCGTGATCAGTAATTATCATAGTTTGTTGATCAAAAACATGAGAAGGTTTATTGTGATGTGAATGTTTCGCGGTGTTATCTACATTGTCAACCTCTGTATCATGTTGTGTTATATCTGTATCATGAAGTTGCGTGTGTTGCGCTGGTGCATCTACTGCTATAACTGGTGTATTGCGTTTTAATAATAGTACAGTAGTCATTGTGACAAGACTACCTACTATCACTGCAAAGATAAACAATAATACATGATCAATACCACCTAATACAGCCACGATTGGACCTCCATGTGCGACTCTATCGCCGACACCACCAATGGCTGCAATGACTGATGCAATCATTGCACCAATGATGTTTGCAGGTATAATGCGCAATGGATCTTGGGCTGCGAAAGGAATAGCACCTTCAGTAATACCAAATAGTCCCATAGTGAAGGAAGCCTTACCCATTTCTCTTTCGGAATGATTGAATTTATACTTTTGAACAAACGTTGCTAAACCTAAACCGATTGGTGGTGTACATACAGCAACTGCGACCATACCCATAACGGCGTAATTACCTTCAGCAATAAGTGCTGAGCCAAATAAAAATGCTACTTTGTTTACTGGACCGCCCATATCGAAGGCAATCATCGCACCTATAATCATCGCAAGTATAATAATATTAGCACCTTGCATACTTTTTAACCAGGTTGTTAATGCCTCAAAAATATTAGAAATTGGTGCACCGATTAAAAATATAAATATCAATCCTACAACGACCGATGAAATAATGGGAATAATAATGATAGGCATAATTGGTGCCATTGCTTTTGGAACTTTAATATCTTTAATCCACTTTGCGATATAACCTGCTAAGAAACCAGCAACAATACCACCTAAAAATCCTGCGCCTGCATCACTGCCATAAAAACTACCGTCAGCAGCGATAGCGCCGCCAATCATACCAGGAACAAGACCGGGCTTGTCAGCGATACTAACAGCGATATATCCAGCTAGTATTGGAACCATAAATTTAAAGGCTAAACTACCAATGTTTTCAATGGATTTCCAAAATGAATCATCTGGGATGACTAATCCTTTTGATGTCGTTTCACCGCCTAGAGTCAGCGCGATGGCGATAAGGAGTCCACCAACTACGATAAAAGGAACCATAAACGATACACCGTTCATTAAATGTTGATACACCATTTGAATACCACTTTTAGACTTACCGCGATCTTTCGAATGATAATTTGTTTCAGATTGATAAATAGGCGCATCTTGATTAATGATACGTTGAATTAGACCTCTCGGATTATGAATCCCTTCGCGAACATTTTCATTAATCAACCGTTTACCAACAAATCGGGACAGATCAACTTGTTTATCAGCTGCAATTATGACACCATCAGCTTCTTCGATGTCTTGCGTAGTTAAAACATTTTCAGCACCAACACCGCCTTGTGTCTCTACTTTAATATCCACACCCATTTCTTTTGCTACCTGCTCAAGCTTTTCTTGAGCCATATATGTATGTGCAATGCCATTTGGGCATGAGGTAATAGCTACAATTTTCATAAAATCATCTCCTTTTCTATATTGTAAGCGCATTCTCGATACTAAAAAAAAGAATAATTACCGTTACTAGTGGCAATTATTCTTGTAAGTATTCAAATAACTGTTGCTTTAAACTATGATCATCTAAATTACATAAATGGTTCACTGAATCATCATCCAAGTTAGCAATTAATTGCATCATTTGTTTTGTAAAAGCTGTGTCTTTTTGTGAAATTGCTAAGAAAAAGACAAGTTTGACATCGTGTTGTCGCCAAGGAAAAACATCTTTTGTGCGAAAAATAAGCACATGTGATTGTAAAACTTTTTCAGGATCACCATGAGGAATCGCCATAAAATTACCTATGTATGTAGAAGATGATTTCTCACGCTCTAAAGCTGATTCGATATATCCTTCTACAATCGCATGATGTGCTTGTAATATTTTTTGAGCTTCTTCAAAAATTTGCACAGTATGTCGTGGTTTTTGTTCAGTATTTACGACAAGGAAATTGACAGTGTCCATATGATGATGTGCTTGAACCGGATTTTGCTTTTGCTTCACAATATGTCTGATTTTGTGACGGTCATCCTCAGAAAATAATGGTGCAACCTTGATAGTTGAAAGGTGCTTAGGAAGTATGTTTAGCGTTTGTTTTGGAATATCATGGGTCGTTATTAATAAATCTACATTGTCAAAGTGATAGTGTGTTATATTTTCTAGTTTAATCGTATTTATCACTAACAACTCTTCGGATAAGTTATTTATTTTAGTTTCTAAAAAATTCGACACACCTAGACCATAATAACAAGCAATGACTACATTTAATTGTGTTTTGGTACGACGCTCGATGGCAGCTTGAAAATGAATAGTTAAAAAAGCAATTTCATCTTCACTCATCTCAATATCTGTATCAACTGCTAATTTATCAATCGCTTCAAAAAGTGTGTTAAACACAAAGGGATAGAGTTTTTTAATCTCTATAACTAAAGGATTGTTTAAATAAATGTTTTGAGTGATACGTAAATATGCTTTACTAAAATGATTATATAAATTTTGTTGTAAAATCGAATCTTCATTGAAAGGTACATGAATACGTTGCTGCATCAATTCGATTAAGCGATCAATATAACTTTGTATAAATATACGTTCTATGCCAATATCGAGTTTATTAAAATGATAAGCAATAAAGAATGAAAACATATTGATTACTTGTTCGTTCAAGTCATAACCTAATCTTTCGTTGATTTGCTTAATGCAAGATTGAGATATCAATTTTGCATCGTGGTTTAACGTGTCTAGCTCACTTAAAGATTGCTTACGTTTAATGATTAAAATGAGATGAATTAAAAGCTGTTGTATTTGAATATCAGTTGTTTCAATACTATGTTGTTGAAGTGTCTCTTGTATAATATGCGAAATCATCCTTTGGTGTGAATCAGGTAATTCATTTAAAATTAGGTCTTCAACATGTACATGCCCTGATGATAATTGATTTAAATGGATGATGGCATTAGTGATATCATTATCTGTTCCATCGACCACAATACCTTGTTTTTTCTTAATTGTTAAAGCGATATTAAATTTTTGACACCATTGTTGAATACGAATGAAATAGTCGTTGAGCACAGTTTTAGATAATAGATAATCTTGCTCTAGTTGTTGCAATGTCTGCGATTTATTGTGCATTAGCAGTTGATACGCCATAGATAATAATAGTTTTTCTTTATATGATTGAATATGCGTGTAACGTTCAGTTATCGTTTCTAAGGTATACTGCGATGTATTTAATTGATATCCTTTAGATTTAATACTTACGATGATATCATCCATAAAATTGCTATTGATAACATGGATATCATTGCGAACTGTGCGGTTTGAAACATTGACATGTTCAGCAATTTCATTAGAACTAATGTGCTTTGATGGATTTTTAATAAAAAACTGGAGTAGTTTTAAGTGTCTATCAAGCATTTAACATGTACCTCCTTTCTAAATTTTCCGTGTAAGCGTTTTTAAAGGTGTATTAATTTTATTAAACATGAGAGCTTATACATACGTCAATGACATTAAAGCGAACTTTTATATGAATTTAACAGAGTGCGAATTATGCAAATAAAGAACAGCAGTAAGATATTTCAAATAGAAAAATATCTTACTGCTGTTTTTCTGAATTTATGTACCTGATACTTGTGGACGTATCAGGTAAATGATTAATTTTTAGGTGATTGTACTTGAGGTGTTTGTTTAGAAGGCGTATTGGTATTATTTGATTTATTAGCAGGTGGTGTGTTCTGTTGTTTATGATTTTGGTTATTCGTTGAAGGTTGACTGCTACCGCCGTGATTTGAATTTGATTGATTCGGATTAGATTGATTTGAATTTGATTGATTCGGATTAGATGGTTGTGTATTCGCTGGTGCTGTTGAACCGTTATTTTGGACAGTTGATGGCGTAGATGATTGATTGCCATTAGTAACACCGTTGTTGTTTTGATTTTCATTTGTGTTGTTTGTATTTTCGTCTTTTTGATGATTTACTTCAGTATCTTTCTTTTGATGGGTAGCTTTATTATCTTGCTCATTATTATGATTTGACGATGTAGAATGATTTATTGCAGCATAAATGGCGAATCCAAGTGCACCAATTAACAAGATGATAACAACAGTAATAAGAAATTTTTTCAAATGTAACGCCTCCGTTTATAATAAAAATAGTCATACATTGCATGGCATCATGCTTTCAATGTCGACAAAATGATGTTAACTATAAAACTTGAAATGCGGACGATATTAATGTTTGTGTTAGTTTTTATGTACTTCAAATAAGTATAACAAAACTGTTATATATTTATAAATATAATCAATAGTATTTTATTGTACAAGCAAGTTATAATAATAGTAATAAGATTGAAAAATTTGTATGGAAAAGAGAGATAAATATGAATCAAACAACTAAACTTTGTGCAGCAACGACATTAGCATTAGGTACTTTAATTGGCGCAACAGTTGTAGGGACTGCATCACCAATACATCAAGAAACGCAGGCGGCAACAACACCTTACTATACTTATCATGGATATATCGGTCATAACGCTAATTTTATAATGGATAAGCATTTTATTAACGCTATTAAATATGACAACGTGACATTTAATGGTATTAAATTAGCGAAGACAAATGCGACAAAAAAAGTAGAGAAATACGATCAAACTTTTAAAGGTGTAACTGCAAAAGGAAATGAAGCGAATCAATTACAATTTATCGTTAAAAATAATATATCACTAAAAGATATTCAAAAAGCTTATGGTAAAGATTTGAAAAAAGAGAATAATAAAACGAAAGAATCTGATAGCGGTATTTTTTATTATCAACATTCTAAAAAGTCATTAGGCATTTGGTTTGTTGTTGATCATAATAGAGTGGTTGAAGTTACAGTGGGACATACGCCATACAAAACGAGTAAATAATAAAGTAAATATAGGGGCTAGTTTGTGAGGAATGATGTCACATACTAGTCTTTTTGATTATATGATGGTAGTTTTCGTGTCTCCATGATATTGAAATATATAGATTTAATCATGCGCAGTTAAGTAGTCAGCATATATATTTCACGTATTGATTAAGTATGTGTTGTACTAATTTTTTGATTGTTAATAATTTCACAAAAATAAAGCCTTGATAAATTTTAAAATATAATTAAGTGCAATTTTCAAAATTTTATTTAGTCACAGATAACATTTTTAAAAAAGAAAAGAATCAATAAATAAAATCAACGAACAAAAAGTATAGAAATAAATAGAAATAATCGTTTACTTTTCTGAAAAATTAAATTAATATTTTATTTATAAGCTGTTTTTAAAATTTCAGGAGGAATGAAATGTGAGGAAATTTTCAAGATATGCATTTACAAGTATGGCGACAGTAACGTTGCTGAGCTCTTTGACACCTGCAGCACTAGCGAGTGATACGAATCACAAACCAGCAACTTCAGATATTAATTTTGAAATCACACAAAAGAGTGATGCAGTTAAAGCATTAAAAGAGTTACCTAAATCTGAAAATGTGAAAAATCATTATCAAGATTACTCTGTTACAGATGTAAAAACAGATAAGAAAGGATTTACGCATTACACGTTACAACCGAGTGTGGATGGTGTTCATGCACCTGACAAAGAAGTGAAAGTACACGCAGACAAATCAGGAAAAGTCGTTTTAATCAACGGTGATACTGACGCAAAGAAAGTAAAGCCGACAAATAAAGTGACATTAAGCAAGGATGAAGCGGCTGACAAAGCATTTAACGCAGTTAAGATTGATAAAAATAAAGCTAAAAACCTCCAAGATGACGTTATCAAAGAAAATAAAGTCGAAATCGACGGTGACAGTAATAAATACATTTACAATATTGAATTAATTACAGTAACACCAGAAATTTCACATTGGAAAGTTAAAATTGATGCCGACACAGGAGCAGTTGTTGAAAAAACGAACTTAGTTAAAGAAGCGGCAGAAACTGGTACAGGTAAAGGAGTACTCGGCGATACAAAAAATATCAATATCAATAGTATTGACGGTGGATTTAGCCTAGAAGATTTAACGCATCAAGGTAAATTATCAGCATACAATTTTAATGATCAAACAGGTCAAGCAACATTGATTACTAATGAAGATGAAAACTTCGTCAAAGATGAGCAACGTGCTGGTGTAGATGCGAATTATTATGCTAAACAAACATATGATTACTACAAAAATACATTTGGTCGTGAGTCTTACGATAACCATGGTAGTCCAATTGTCTCATTAACACATGTAAATCATTATGGTGGACAAGATAACAGAAATAACGCTGCATGGATTGGAGACAAAATGATTTATGGTGATGGCGATGGCCGCACGTTTACAAATTTATCAGGTGCAAATGACGTAGTAGCACATGAGTTAACACATGGCGTGACACAAGAAACGGCGAATTTAGAGTATAAAGATCAATCTGGTGCGTTAAATGAAAGCTTTTCAGATGTTTTTGGATACTTTGTAGATGATGAGGATTTCTTGATGGGTGAAGATGTTTACACACCAGGAAAAGAGGGAGATGCTTTACGAAGCATGTCAAACCCAGAACAATTTGGTCAACCATCTCATATGAAAGACTATGTATACACTGAAAAAGATAACGGTGGTGTGCATACGAATTCTGGCATTCCAAATAAAGCAGCTTATAACGTAATTCAAGCAATAGGGAAATCTAAATCAGAACAAATTTACTACCGAGCATTAACGGAATACTTAACAAGTAATTCAAACTTCAAAGATTGTAAAGATGCATTATACCAAGCGGCTAAAGATTTATATGACGAGCAAACAGCTGAACAGGTGTATGAAGCATGGAATGAAGTAGGCGTGGAGTAAAAATATATAAACAAGAAGAAGTAATGTTAAACACTTATAAATAATTAAATTTTAAATACAGCTTATATATGGGGTATACCTACATTGATAATTGACTTTGTAGGTATACCCTCTCTTTGTAATTAGATGAGAGGAGTGTGAGGGTTGTCTGCCGAAAGACTACTCGGCAGTCTAAAATCATTACAAGTAGTAGATATGTGATAATTAAATGCTGACTTAGAATACAAAATTCATTTTAAAAGTTGTCACAAAAAATTTACATGTATTTTTATTATCTTTTGCAAAACAAAGTGTTAAATTATAAATGAAACATGCATGAATTTATTTTTTAATACAAGAAACGTAACTACCAAAGGAGTTTACAATATGAAGAAAAGTAAACGATTAGAAATTGTTTCTACAATAGTTAAAAAGCATAAGATTTATAAAAAAGAACAAATCATTTCATATATTGAAGAATATTTTGGTGTAAGATATAGTGCAACAACAATTGCTAAAGACTTGAAAGAACTTAATATATATCGTGTCCCTATCGATTGTGAAACATGGATTTATAAAGCTATTAATAATCAAACAGAACAAGAGATGAGAGAAAAGTTTAGACACTATTGTGAACATGAAGTTCTAAGTTCAATCATCAATGGTTCATACATTATCGTTAAAACCTCACCTGGTTTCGCCCAAGGCATAAACTATTTTATCGATCAGCTAAATATAGAAGAGATATTAGGTACGGTGAGTGGAAATGACACTACATTAATCTTAACTGCCTCAAATGATATGGCAGAATACGTATATGCAAAATTATTTAAATAGACATGTATCAAATGAATAATGAAAATTTGTTTCGTATCACGTGTACTCAAGTTAGTTACCAAATATTAACTTGTGTACGCGTTTTTTTATGGAAAGAAAGAATTCATAGTCATTCATTTGACTGTATAAAAAACTTTATACAACATGTTTTTATGGGTATTTTTGAATAAAAAATGTATATTTCGACCCAAAACACCTTTATTTATGTATAAAAATCCATTATTATGTATTGTATAACAAAAAGATATGAAATTTTCGACTTTCTTTATGTGAATATAATCACATGTAAGCGTTTGAAGATTGTCTATACTCTAAATGAATTCAAAGATAAAAGGAGGAAATAGACATGACAGATGGTCCAATTAAAGTAAATAGCGAAATTGGAGCTTTAAAAACTGTGTTACTTAAGCGTCCTGGAAAAGAATTAGAAAATTTAGTACCTGATTATTTAGATGGATTACTATTTGATGATATTCCATATTTAGAAGTAGCTCAAAAAGAGCATGACCATTTTGCACAGGTGCTAAGAGAAGAGGGTGTTGAAGTACTTTACCTTGAGAAGTTAGCAGCTGAAAGTATTGAAAATCCTCAAGTAAGAAGTGAATTTATTGATGATGTATTAGCAGAGTCTAAAAAAACAATATTAGGTCATGAAGAAGAAATTAAGGCATTATTTGCGACACTTTCTAATCAAGAACTTGTAGATAAAATAATGTCAGGGGTACGTAAGGAAGAAATTAATCCGAAATGTACACATCTAGTAGAGTATATGGATGATAAGTATCCATTCTATTTAGATCCAATGCCAAACCTTTATTTTACTAGAGATCCACAAGCCTCAATAGGACACGGTATAACAATCAATCGGATGTTCTGGAGAGCACGACGACGAGAATCAATATTTATTCAATATATTGTAAAGCATCATCCTAGATTTAAAGATGCGAATATTCCAATCTGGTTAGATCGAGATTGCCCATTCAATATTGAAGGCGGCGATGAACTTGTTTTATCTAAAGATGTCTTGGCTATAGGCGTTTCAGAACGTACATCTGCACAAGCTATTGAAAAGTTAGCGCGACGTATTTTTGAAAATCCGCAGGCGACGTTTAAAAAAGTAGTAGCAATTGAAATTCCAACTAGTCGAACTTTTATGCACTTAGATACAGTATTTACAATGATAGATTATGACAAATTTACAATGCATTCAGCCATTTTAAAGGCAGAAGGCAATATGAATATATTTATTATTGAATATGATGACGTAAATAAAGATATTGCCATCAAACAATCTAGTCATTTAAAAGATACTTTAGAAGACGTACTAGGTATAGATGATATCCAATTCATTCCAACAGGAAATGGTGATGTCATTGATGGTGCTAGAGAGCAATGGAATGATGGCTCAAATACATTATGTATAAGACCAGGCGTTGTAGTGACTTACGATAGAAACTATGTATCGAATGATTTATTGAGACAAAAAGGCATTAAAGTCATTGAAATATCTGGTAGCGAGTTGGTACGTGGACGTGGGGGTCCTAGATGTATGAGTCAACCACTATTCAGAGAAGACATTTAACGTAATAAATTATAGAAACGAGGGTGAAAATAATGACAGAAATTCAAAAACCGTATGATTTAAAAGGCAGATCATTATTAAAAGAAAGTGATTTTACCAAAGCAGAATTCGAAGGACTTATTGATTTTGCAATTACATTAAAAGAGTATAAGAAAAACGGTATTAAGCATCACTACTTATCTGGAAAAAATATTGCACTACTATTCGAAAAGAATTCGACGAGAACGCGTGCAGCGTTTACAGTTGCGTCTATTGATTTAGGTGCGCATCCAGAATTTTTAGGGAAAAATGATATTCAATTAGGCAAAAAAGAATCTGTAGAGGATACTGCGAAAGTATTAGGTAGAATGTTCGATGGTATTGAATTCCGTGGTTTTTCACAACAAGCTGTTGAAGATTTAGCGAAGTTCTCTGGTGTACCGGTGTGGAATGGATTAACAGACGATTGGCATCCTACACAAATGTTAGCTGATTTTATGACAATAAAAGAGAATTTTGGATATCTAGAAGGAATAAACTTAACTTACGTTGGAGATGGACGTAATAATATTGCGCATTCATTAATGGTAGCAGGTGCTATGTTAGGTGTTAATGTAAGAATTTGTACACCTAAATCATTAAATCCAAAAGAGGCATATGTTGATATTGCAAAAGAAAAAGCGAGTCAATATGGTGGTTCAGTCATGATTACGGATAATATTGCAGAAGCAGTTGAAAATACAGATGCTATATATACAGATGTTTGGGTATCGATGGGTGAAGAAAGTGAATTTGAACAACGTATTAATTTATTAAAAGACTATCAAGTGAATCAACAGATGTTTGATTTAACAGGTAAAGATTCAACGATATTCTTACATTGTTTACCAGCATTCCATGATACAAATACACTTTATGGACAAGAAATTTATGAAAAAAATGGATTAGCTGAAATGGAAGTTACAGACCAAATCTTTAGAAGTGAACATTCAAAAGTGTTTGATCAAGCTGAAAATAGAATGCATACAATTAAGGCAGTAATGGCAGCAACATTGGGGAGTTAATCACTAAATGGAATGATATGAATATGATGTGTCTGATGATATAAGTGTCATGTACAGACACCTCATATTGGTATTAAAGGAGAAATGAATATGAACGAATCAGGAGATAACAAACTCAGTAAATCTTCTTTAATTGGACTAGTTATAGGATCCATGATTGGTGGCGGTGCGTTCAATATAATGTCTGATATGGGCGGTAAAGCCGGTGGATTAGCCATTATTATTGGTTGGATTATTACAGCTATAGGAATGATTTCATTAGCGTTCGTATTTCAAAATTTAACCAATGAACGGCCGGAGCTAGACGGTGGTATTTATAGTTATGCTCAAGCAGGATTTGGCGATTTTGTAGGCTTTATCAGTGCTTGGGGATATTGGTTCTCAGCGTTTTTAGGCAATGTTGCCTATGCAACACTATTGATGTCAGCAGTAGGTAACTTTTTCCCGATTTTTAAAGGAGGCAACACATTATCAAGTATTATTGTCGCATCTATATTACTTTGGGGTGTGCATTTCCTAATTTTAAAAGGTGTTGAAACAGCAGCCTTTATCAATAGTATTGTTACTGTTGCAAAGTTAATACCGATTTTACTTGTAATCATATGCATGATAATTGCATTCAATTTTGACACTTTTAAAACAGGCTTTTTCGGTATGACGTCAGAGGGTGTATTGCCATTTAGTTGGGCGAGCACAATGAGCCAAGTTAAAAGTACGATGCTAGTGACAGTTTGGGTGTTTATCGGTATCGAAGGTGCAGTAATTTTTTCTAGTAGAGCTAAAAATAAAAAAGATGTAGGTAGTGCCACGGTTATAGGACTTATATCAGTTTTAATTATCTATTTCTTATTAACTGTATTAGCTCAAGGCGTGATTTTGCAAAATCATATTTCTCAATTAGATTCGCCAAGTATGGCACAGGTGCTTGCAACTATTGTAGGTGGTTGGGGATCTACACTTGTAAATATTGGTTTAATTATTTCGGTACTAGGTGCATGGTTAGGATGGACATTGCTTGCTGGTGAATTACCTTTCATTGTTGCAAAAGATGGATTATTTCCAAAATGGTTTGCTAAAGAAAATAAAAATGGAGCACCTGTAAATGCACTGCTTATTACCAATATATTAGTACAATTATTTTTAATAAGTATGCTATTTACACAGAGTGCGTATCAATTTGCATTTTCACTAGCATCAAGTGCTATTTTATACCCTTACATGTTCAGTGCATTTTACCAAGTTAAATACACTTTAGAGCATCGACAGCAAGCAACTACTAAACAATGGACGATTGGTATCATAGCCTCAATTTATGCTATATGGCTTATATATGCAGCAGGTATCAATTACTTATTATTGACGATGTTACTTTATATTCCAGCTCTTCTTGTTTATTCAATCGTTCAAAAGAATAATCAGACACGTTTGATTAAATCAGACTATATCCTTTTTATGATTATTATCGTACTTGCAGTTATCGGGTTAATTAAGTTATTGATGGGAACGATAAATGTTTTTTAAAAGGAGCGACAAAAATATGAAAGAGAAAATTGTCATTGCATTAGGCGGTAATGCGATACAGACAAAAGAAGCAACAGCTGAAGCACAACAAACAGCTATTAGACGTGCGATGCAAAACCTTAAACCTTTATTTGATTCACCAGCGCGTATTGTCATTTCACATGGTAATGGCCCACAAATTGGAAGTTTATTAATCCAACAAGCTAAATCGAACAGTGACACAACGCCGGCAATGCCATTGGATACTTGTGGTGCAATGTCACAGGGTATGATAGGCTATTGGTTGGAAACTGAAATCAATCGCATTTTAACTGAAATGAATAGTGATAGAACTGTAGGCACAATCGTTACACGTGTGGAAGTAGATAAAGATGATCCACGATTCAATAACCCAACCAAACCAATTGGTCCTTTTTATACGAAAGAAGAAGTTGAAGAATTACAAAAAGAACAGCCAGACTCAGTCTTTAAAGAAGATGCAGGACGTGGTTATAGAAAAGTTGTTGCGTCACCACTACCTCAATCTATACTAGAACACCAGTTAATTCGAACTTTAGCAGACGGTAAAAATATTGTCATTGCATGCGGTGGTGGCGGTATTCCAGTTATAAAAAAAGAAAATACCTATGAAGGTGTTGAAGCGGTTATAGATAAAGATTTTGCTAGTGAGAAATTAGCAACGCTGATTGAAGCAGATACCTTAATGATTCTTACGAATGTAGAAAATGTATTTATTAACTTTAATGAACCTAATCAACAACAAATCGATGATATTGATGTAGCAACACTGAAAAAATACGCGGCACAAGGTAAGTTTGCGGAAGGATCGATGTTGCCAAAAATAGAAGCTGCGATACGATTTGTTGAAAGTGGGGAAAACAAAAAAGTTATCATTACCAATTTAGAGCAGGCATACGAAGCTTTGATTGGTAATAAAGGTACACACATTCACATGTAGCACTTTATCACGCGACAAAACATTAAATATGTTTCTCCGTTGATTCAAATGAAAAAGTTGTCTGCTGACACTTTGCAAGGTTTGAAGGAGTTTAACTTATGACAGAAAACTTTATTTTGGGTAGAAATAATAAATTAGAACATGAACTAAAGGCATTAGCAGATTACATTAATATCCCATATAGTATATTACAACCATATCAAAGTGAATGTTTTGTCAGACATTATACGAAAGGCCAAGTTATTTATTTTTCGCCACAAGAAAGTAGCAATATTTACTTTTTAATTGAAGGTAACATTATTAGAGAACATTACAATCAAAATGGAGATGTATATCGTTATTTTAATAAAGAGCAAGTATTATTTCCAATCAGTAACTTATTTCATCCGAAAGAGGTTAACGAATTGTGTACAGCACTAACCGATTGTACAGTTCTTGGATTGCCTAGAGAATTGATGGCCTTTTTGTGCAAAGCTAATGATGATATATTTTTGACACTTTTTGCATTAATAAATGATAATGAGCAGCAACACATGAACTATAACATGGCATTAACAAGTAAATTTGCTAAAGATCGAATTATCAAATTGTTATGCCATCTATGTCAGACAGTAGGATACGATCAAGATGAATTTTATGAAATCAAACAGTTTTTAACTATTCAACTCATGAGTGATATGGCTGGGATTTCCCGGGAAACAGCTGGTCATATTATTCATGAACTTAAAGATGAAAAACTTGTTGTTAAAGATCATAAAAATTGGTTAGTAAGCAAACATTTATTCAATGATGTATGTGTTTAATATACAATGTAAAATGAATAAGTTGAACATGAGGTCTAACGTACATTTATACGTTAGGCCTTTTTTGCTAGCATGATGATTAATTTAATATGTTAGTTAAATTTGATTGTTGAAATTACAGTAAAATTTAAGGTGATGAAAAATTTAGAACTTCTAAGTTTTTGAAAAGTAAAACATTTGCAATAGTGTAAAAATAGTATATTGATTTTTGCTAGTTAACAGAAAATTTTAAGTTATATAAATAGGAAGAAAACAAATTTTACGTAATTTTTTTCGAAAAGCAATTGATATAATTCTTATTTCATTATACAATTTAGACTAATCTAGAAATTGAAATGGAGTAATATTTTTGAAAAAAAGAATTGATTATTTGTCGAATAAGCAGAATAAGTATTCGATTAGACGTTTTACAGTAGGTACCACATCAGTAATAGTAGGGGCAACTATACTATTTGGGATAGGCAATCATCAAGCACAAGCTTCAGAACAATCGAACGATACAACGCAATCTTCGAAAAATAATGCAAGTGCAGATTCCGAAAAAAACAATATGATAGAAACACCTCAATTAAATACAACGGCTAATGATACATCTGATATTAGTGCAAACACAAACAGTGCGAATGTAGATAGCACAGCAAAACCAATGTCTACACAAACGAGCAATACCACTACAACAGAGCCAGCTTCAACAAATGAAACACCTCAACCGACGGCAATTAAAGATCAAGCAACTGCTGCAAAAATGCAAGATCAAACTGTTCCTCAAGAAGCAAATTCTCAAGTAGATAATAAAACAACGAATGATGCTAATAACATAGCAACAAACAGTGAGCTTAAAAATCCTCAAACATTAGATTTACCACAATCATCACCACAAACGATTTCCAATGCGCAAGGAACTAGTAAACCAAGTGTTAGAACGAGAGCTGTACGTAGTCTTGCAGTTGCTGAACCTGTAGTAAATGCTGCTGATGCTAAAGGTACAAATGTAAATGATAAAGTTACGGCAAGTGATTTCAAGTTAGAAAAGACTACATTCGACCCTAACCAAAGTGGTAACACATTTATGGCGGCAAATTTTACAGTGACAGATAAAGTGAAATCAGGGGATTATTTTACAGCGAAGTTACCAGATAGTTTAACTGGTAATGGAGACGTGGATTACTCTAATTCAAATAATACGATGCCAATTGCAGACATTAAAAGTACGAATGGTGATGTTGTAGCGACAGCGACTTATAATATCTTGACTAAGACGTATACATTTGTCTTTACAGATTATGTAAATGATAAAGAAAATATTAACGGACAATTTTCATTACCTTTATTTACAGACCGAGCAAAGGCACCTAAATCAGGAACATATGATGCAAATATTAATATTGCGGATGAAATGTTTAATAATAAAATTACTTATAACTATAGTTCGCCAATTGCAGGAATTGATAAGCCAAATGGCGCGAACATTTCTTCTCAAATTATTGGTGTAGATACAGCTTCAGGCCAAAACACATACAAGCAAACGGTATTTGTTAACCCTAAGCAACGAGTTTTAGGTAATACGTGGGTGTATATTAAAGGCTACCAAGATAAAATCGAAGAAAGTAGCGGTAAAGTAAGTGCTACAGATACAAAACTGAGAATTTTTGAAGTGAATGATACATCTAAATTATCAGATAGCTACTATGCGGACCCAAATGACTCTAATCTTAAAGAAGTAACGAATGAGTTTAAGGATAAAATCACTTATAAATACCAAAATGTAGCAAGTATTAATTTTGGCGATATTACTAAAACGTATGTTGTATTAGTGGAAGGTCACTATGATAATACTGGTAAAAACTTGAAAACACAGGTTATTCAAGAAAATATTGACCCAGCGACAGGTAAAGATTACAGTATTTTCGGTTGGAATAATGAGAATGTTGTACGTTATGGAGGCGGAAGTGCTGATGGTGATTCAGCAGTAAATCCAGTTGATCCAACACCGGGACCACCAGTTGACCCAGAGCCAAGTCCAGAGCCAGAACCGGAACCAACGCCGGATCCAGAGCCAAGTCCAGACCCAGAGCCGGAACCAACACCGGACCCAGAACCAAGTCCAGACCCAGAGCCGGAACCAACACCGGATCCAGAGCCAAGTCCAGACCCGGATTCGGATTCGGACAGTGACTCAGATTCGGATAGCAACTCGGACTTAGACAGTGACTCGGGCTCAGACAGTGATTCAGACTCAGATAGCGATTCAGATTCAGATAGCGACTCAGACTTAGACAGTGATTCAGATTCAGATAGCGACTCAGACTCAGACAGTGATTCAGACTCAGATAGCGATTCAGACTCGGATAGCGATTCAGACTCAGACAGCGATTCAGATTCGGATAGCGACTCAGACTCAGATAGTGATTCAGATTCAGATAGCGACTCAGACTCAGACAGTGATTCAGACTCAGATAGCGATTCAGACTCGGATAGCGATTCAGACTCAGACAGCGATTCAGATTCGGATAGCGACTCAGACTCAGATAGTG
>NZ_JACVZO010000025.1:39203-39721 GCF_017151845.1 Staphylococcus sp. EG-SA-17 | reverse complement strand
CCTCAAGATGAGATTTCCCAACTTCGGTTATAAGATCCCTCAAAGATGATGAGGTTAATAGGTTCGAGGTGGAAGCATGGTGACATGTGGAGCTGACGAATACTAATCGATCGAAGACTTAATCAAAATAAATGTTTTGCGAAGCAAAATCACTTTTACTTACTATCTAGTTTTGAATGTATAATCTACATTCATATGTCTGGTGACTATAGCAAGGAGGTCACACCTGTTCCCATGCCGAACACAGAAGTTAAGCTCCTTAGCGTCGATGGTAGTCGAACTTACGTTCCGCTAGAGTAGAACGTTGCCAGGCAAAAAATGGATGCGATGAGCCGCATTGAGACCGCAAGGTCTCTTTTTTTTATGTCTAAAACATCAAAATAAAAAGCAAACACAAAGAAAAATGGCTTGGCGAAGTGAAAACGTTTGAATCTGACGAAACGAGAAAAGAGCGCAACGAGTTTAGTAGAGCTAAATGAGTAAGCGAGAGCCGAAGGAGAGGAAAGAAGCAAGCGATT
>NZ_JACVZO010000025.1:0-39195 GCF_017151845.1 Staphylococcus sp. EG-SA-17 | reverse complement strand
AAACACAAAGAAAAATGGCTTGGCGAAGTGAAAACGTTTGAATCTGACGAAACGAGAAAAGAGCGCAACGAGTTTAGTAGAGCTAAATGAGTAAGCGAGAGCCGAAGGAGAGGAAAGAAGCAAGCGATTGTCACAAGTCAAGAAAGGTCTTTAGCGACGATGGTAGCCAACTTACGTTCCGCTAGAGTAGAACGTTGCCAGGCAAGTTGAGACCGTGAGGTCTCTTTTTTTATGTCTAAAACGTCAAAATAAAAAGTAAACACAAAGAAAAATGGCTTGGCGAAGTGAAAACGTTTGAATCTGACGAAACGAGAAAAGAGCGCAACGAGTTTAGTAGAGCTAAATGAGTAAGCGAGAGCCGAAGGAGAGGAAAGAAGCAAGCGATTGTCACAAGTCAAGAAAGGTTCTTAGCGAGGATGGTAGCTAACTTACGTTCCGCTAGAGTAGAACGTTGCTAGACAAGAAATGAATGCGATGAGCCGCATTGAGTGTGAAATTGATATTTTAATAATGTGCACTTTTGATTATTTAAATCTGTGACTAGAAGTATAAGTGAAGACATTCAGAAGTATTATAAAAAGTGAACAGCAGTAAGATAGTTTTTAATCATAAATCATCTTACTGCTGTTTTTAGATTTTATGTCTAATATCTTTTAAATCGAAGTACAAAAAGGAAATTAATTATTATACAATAGACAAGCTATTGCATAAGTAACACTAACTTTTGTCAAAGAAGTGTTACTATATAATTAATACTTTTGAAAGTAACTAATTCCAAAACAGTGTAAATAAAGGAAGCGTATATCATGAAGCAACCTATTTTAAATAAATTAGAAAGTTTAAATCAAGAAGAAGCGATTTCTTTGCATGTTCCGGGTCATAAAAATATGACTATCGGTCATTTATCTCAATTATCAATGACAATGGATAAAACTGAAATACCTGGATTAGATGATTTACATCATCCTGAAGAAGTCATTTTGGAAAGTATGAAGCAGGTGGAGAAACATTCAGATTATGATGCTTATTTCTTAGTGAATGGCACCACTTCAGGAATATTATCTGTCATCCAGTCTTTTTCACAGAAAAAAGGCGATATCTTAATGGCAAGAAATGTACATAAATCTGTGTTACATGCGCTCGATATTAGCCAACAAGAAGGGCATTTTATTGAAACGCATCAAAGTCCGTTAACGAATCATTATAATAAAGTTAATTTAAGCCGTTTGAATAATGACGGTCACAAACTTGCTGTGTTGACTTATCCTAACTATTACGGTGAAACATTTAATGTAGAAGAGGTTATCAAATCTTTGCACCAATTAAATATTCCTGTACTCATTGACGAAGCACACGGCGCGCACTTTGGATTGCAAGGATTTCCAGATTCTACATTAAATTATCAAGCTGACTATGTTGTTCAATCTTTTCATAAAACGTTACCAGCTTTAACGATGGGCTCGGTACTTTATATTCATAAAAATGCACCTTATAGAGAAACTATTATAGAATATCTAAGCTACTTCCAAACATCTAGTCCTTCGTATTTGATTATGGCTAGTTTAGAGTCAGCTGCCGAGTTCTATAAAACATATGATAGTACCGTGTTTTTTGATAAGAGAGCGCAATTAATCGAATGTTTGGAGAAGAAGGGTTTTGAAATGCTTCAAGTTGATGATCCGTTGAAGTTGCTGATAAAATATGAAGGTTTTACAGGTCATGATATTCAAAATTGGTTTATGAATGCACATATCTATTTAGAATTAGCGGACGACTATCAAGCATTAGCGATATTGCCGTTATGGCATCATGATGATACGTATTTATTTGATTCGCTTTTACGTAAAATTGAAGATATGATTTTACCGAAAAAATCAGTTTCTAAAGTTAAACAAACACAACTTTTAACAACTGAAGGTAACTATAAACCAAAACGCTTTGAATATGTTACTTGGTGTGATTTGAAAAAGGCAAAAGGTAAAGTTCTGGCGCGACATATTGTCCCGTATCCGCCAGGGATTCCTATTATTTTCAAAGGAGAAACAATAACTGAAAATATGATAGAATTGGTAAATGAATATCTGGAAACTGGAATGATAGTTGAAGGAATTAAAAATAATAAAATTTTAGTTGAGGATGAATAAAATGTCAGCTTTTATAACTTTTGAGGGCCCAGAAGGCTCTGGAAAAACAACTGTAATTAATGAAGTTTACCATAGATTAGTAAAAGATTATGATGTCATTATGACTAGAGAACCAGGTGGTGTTCCTACTGGTGAAGAAATACGTAAAATTGTATTAGAAGGCAATGATATGGACATTAGAACTGAAGCAATGTTATTTGCTGCATCTAGAAGAGAACATCTTGTATTAAAGGTCATACCAGCTTTAAAAGAAGGTAAGGTTGTGTTGTGTGATCGCTATATCGATAGTTCATTAGCTTATCAAGGTTATGCTAGAGGGATTGGCGTTGAAGAAGTAAGAGCATTAAACGAATTTGCAATAAATGGATTATATCCAGACTTGACGATTTATTTAAATGTTAGTGCTGAAGTAGGTCGCGAACGTATTATTAAAAATTCAAGAGATCAAAATAGATTAGATCAAGAAGATTTAAAGTTTCACGAAAAAGTAATTGAAGGTTACCAAGAAATCATTCATAATGAATCACAACGGTTCAAAAGCGTTAATGCAGATCAACCTCTTGAAAATGTTGTTGAAGACACGTATCAAACTATCATCAAATATTTAGAAAAGATATGATATAATTGTTAGAAGAGGTGTTATAAAATGAAAATGATTATAGCGATCGTACAAGATCAAGATAGTCAGGAACTTGCAGATCAACTTGTTAAAAATAACTTTAGAGCAACAAAATTGGCAACAACAGGTGGGTTTTTAAGAGCGGGTAATACAACATTCTTATGTGGTGTCAATGATGACCGTGTAGATGAAATATTGTCTGTGATTAATCAAACGTGTGGTAATAGAGAACAGTTGGTTTCACCTATTACACCTATGGGAGGCAGTGCGGATTCGTACATTCCATATCCAGTTGAAGTTGAAGTTGGCGGTGCTACTGTATTTGTTATGCCAGTTGATGCATTCCATCAATTTTAATTCTATAATACAATCATCAATTAGAGATACTTAAAATAGTGTATTAATAAGTTATTAACAATTTTGGGTTGCTTGACTGCGACTAGTTCAGATGCCAATAGATTTGATTTTTGTGGTTCTAAAAATAATCACAAATCATGGTCGCTATTGTTGCAGTAATTAGTTGCTCTTTGGCAACCTTTTTATATAAAAGCAAAAGGGAGTTTGTAATGAATGGATGAACAGCAACAATTGACGAATGCATATCATTCAAATAAATTATCGCATGCCTATTTATTTGAAGGTGATGATGCACAAACGATGAAACAAGTTGCGATTAATTTTGCAAAGCTTATTTTATGTCAAACAGATAGTCAATGTGAAACAAAGGTTAGTACATATAATCATCCAGACTTTATGTATATATCAACAACTGAGAATGCAATTAAGAAAGAACAAGTTGAACAACTTGTGCGTCATATGAATCAACTTCCTATAGAAAGCACAAATAAAGTGTACATCATTGAAGACTTTGAAAAGTTAACTGTTCAAGGGGAAAACAGTATCTTGAAATTTCTTGAAGAACCACCGGACAATACGATTGCTATTTTATTGTCTACAAAACCTGAGCAAATTTTAGACACAATCCATTCAAGGTGTCAGCATGTATATTTCAAGCCTATTGATAAAGAAAAGTTTATAAATAGATTAGTTGAACAAAACATGTCTAAGCCAGTAGCTGAAATGATTAGTACTTATACTACGCAAATAGATAATGCAATGGCTTTAAATGAAGAATTTGATTTATTAGCATTAAGGAAATCAGTTATACGTTGGTGTGAATTGTTGCTTACTAATAAGCCAATGGCACTTATAGGTATTATTGATTTATTGAAACAGGCTAAAAATAAAAAACTGCAATCTTTAACTATTGCAGCTGTGAATGGTTTCTTCGAAGATATCATACATACAAAGGTAAATGTAGAGGATAAACAAATATATAGTGATTTAAAAAATGATATTGATCAATATGCGCAAAAGTTGTCGTTTAATCAATTAATTTTGATGTTTGATCAACTGACGGAAGCACATAAGAAATTGAATCAAAATGTAAATCCAACGCTTGTATTTGAACAAATCGTAATTAAGGGTGTGAGTTAGATGCCAAATGTAATAGGTGTTCAGTTTCAAAAAGCGGGAAAATTAGAATATTATACACCTAATGATATACAAGTAGATATAGATGACTGGGTAGTTGTCGAATCTAAAAGAGGCATAGAGATAGGTATTGTTAAAAATCCATTAATGGATATTGCTGAAGAGGATGTTGTGTTACCTCTTAAAAATATTATTCGCGTTGCTGATGACAAAGATATTGATAAATTTAATTGTAATGAACGAGATGCTGAAAATGGATTAATACTATGTAAAGACATTGTAAGAGAACAAGGTTTGGACATGCGTTTAGTCAATTGCGAATATACATTAGATAAATCGAAAGTTATTTTTAATTTTACGGCGGATGATCGTATTGATTTTAGAAAATTAGTAAAAATATTAGCGCAACATTTAAAAACACGTATCGAGTTGAGACAAATTGGTGTAAGGGATGAAGCCAAATTGCTTGGCGGTATCGGACCTTGTGGTAGGTCGTTATGTTGTTCTACATTTTTAGGGGATTTTGAACCAGTATCGATTAAGATGGCTAAGGATCAAAATTTATCATTAAATCCAACTAAAATTTCTGGTGCATGTGGTCGTTTGATGTGTTGTTTAAAATATGAAAATGACTATTATGAGGAAGTACGTGCACAATTACCTGATATTGGTGAAGCAATTGAAACGCCTGATGGTAACGGGAAAGTAGTTGCTTTAAATATATTAGACATTTCTATGCAGGTGAAGCTTGAGGGACATGAACAGCCACTTGAATATAAATTAGAAGAAATAGAAACTATGCATTAAGGAGGCATTATTACATTTGGATCGCAATGAAATATTTGAAAAAATAATGCGTTTAGAAATGAATGTCAATCAACTTTCAAAAGAAACTTCAGAATTAAAGGCACTTGCAGTTGAATTAGTAGAAGAAAATGTAGCGCTTCAACTTGAAAATGATAATTTGAAAAAGGTGTTGGGCAATGATGAACCAACTACTATTGATACTGCGAATTCAAAACCAGCAAAAGCTGTGAAAAAGCCATTACCAAGTAAAGATAATTTGGCTATATTGTATGGAGAAGGATTTCATATTTGTAAAGGCGAATTATTTGGAAAACATCGACATGGTGAAGATTGTCTGTTCTGTTTAGAAGTTTTAAGTGATTAATCAAGCACACTCAAATAGTGTTATAATTATAAATGAATATGGTTTGGATAAGTCTGAGACAATGCATGTTTCAGGCTTTAATTGTGTATAAAGTTTTGGTGATTGCATAAGAGATAGCGGTACTAAATGTTATTATTAAGTGTGCACGCAGTATCATTAGTTATAAAATGTAGCTGTTAAAAGTCAAAAATACATCGAATGTAGATAGGCATATAATATAAAAAGAGATTTCAATTACTCAATAGAAAAAGGTTGTCTTCATAGGAGTTAAAAATGTTAAAAGAGAATGAACGATTTGATCAACTAATCAAAGAAGATTTTAGTATTATTCAAAATGATGATGTTTTTTCGTTTTCAACGGATGCTTTGTTGTTAGGGCATTTTACAAAACCTAGAACAAAAGATATTGTGTTGGACTTATGTTCAGGCAATGGGGTGATACCGTTGTTATTGTTTGCGAAACATCCACGACATATAGAAGGTGTTGAGATTCAAAAAACACTTGTCGATATGGCGCGACGCACATTTCAATTCAATGATGTTGATGAATATATAACAATGCATCACATGGATTTGAAAAACGTTACTAAAGTATTTAAACCTTCACAATATACTTTAGTAACGTGTAATCCACCTTATTTTAAAGAGAATCAGCAACACCAACATCAAAAAGAAGCACATAAGATAGCGAGACATGAGATTATGTGTACACTTGAAGATTGCATGATTGCAGCCCGTCATTTATTAAAAGAAGGTGGCAGGCTAAACATGGTACATCGTGCAGAGAGACTAATGGATGTCTTGTTTGAAATGAGAAAAGTGAATATTGAACCTAAGAAAGTCGTTTTTATATATAGTAAAGTAGGGAAATCAGCACAAACGATAGTAGTAGAAGGTCGAAAAGGTGGAAATCAAGGTTTAGAAATCATGCCCCCATTTTATATTTATAATGAAGATGGTAATTATAGCGAAGAAATGAAGGAAGTATATTATGGATAGTCATTTTGTATATATTGTAAAATGTAGTGATGGAAGTTTATATACAGGATACGCTAAAGACGTTAATGCACGTGTTGAAAAACATAACCGAGGTCAAGGAGCCAAATATACGAAAGTAAGACGTCCGGTGCATTTAGTTTATCAAGAAATGTATGAGACAAAGTCTGAAGCATTGAAGCGTGAATATGAAATTAAAACTTATACCAGACAAAAGAAATTGCGATTAATTAAGGAGCGATAGTATGGCTGTATTATATTTAGTGGGCACACCAATTGGTAATTTAGCAGATATTACTTATAGAGCAGTTGATGTATTGAAACGTGTTGATATGATTGCTTGTGAAGACACTAGAGTAACTAGTAAGCTGTGTAATCATTATGATATTCCAACTCCATTAAAGTCATATCACGAACATAACAAGGATAAGCAGACTGCTTTTATCATTGAACAGTTAGAATTAGGTCTTGACGTTGCGCTCGTATCTGATGCTGGATTGCCCTTAATTAGTGATCCTGGATACGAATTAGTAGTGGCAGCCAGAGAAGCTAATATTAAAGTAGAGACTGTGCCTGGACCTAATGCTGGGCTGACGGCTTTGATGGCTAGTGGATTACCTTCATATGTATATACATTTTTAGGATTTTTGCCACGAAAAGAGAAAGAAAAAAGTGCTGTATTAGAGCAACGTATGCATGAAAATAGCACATTAATTATATACGAATCACCGCATCGTGTGACAGATACATTAAAAACAATTGCAAAGATAGATGCAACACGACAAGTATCACTAGGGCGTGAATTAACTAAGAAGTTCGAACAAATTGTAACTGATGATGTAACACAATTACAAGCATTGATTCAGCAAGGCGATGTACCATTGAAAGGCGAATTCGTTATCTTAATTGAAGGTGCTAAAGCGAACAATGAGATATCGTGGTTTGATGATTTATCTATCAATGAGCATGTTGATCATTATATTCAAACTTCACAGATGAAACCAAAACAAGCTATTAAAAAAGTTGCTGAAGAACGACAACTTAAAACGAATGAAGTATATAATATTTATCATCAAATAAGTTAATCACTTTATCGATTATATGAAATTTTAAACGATTTTATAAACGCAAGCTGTAATTTTAAATGGTAAGTTATCATTTTGCATTGATACTGATAAAATGATGTTGACTATGATAAAAAAATGATGACATCGACGTTTTTTAATGTAAAATAAATACATTGAAAGTAATAAATACCTTAACATTGAATAAGATGAAAATGAGATGACGAGATAAATGTTCGCGTCCGTTGAAATGCATAGAAATCTTAGATATTATTTGAAGTGAGACATTACGAGGAGGAACAGTTATGGCTAAAGAAACATTTTATATAACAACCCCAATATACTATCCTAGTGGGAATTTACATATAGGACATGCATATTCTACAGTGGCTGGAGATGTTATTGCAAGATATAAGAGAATGCAAGGATATGATGTTCGTTATTTGACTGGAACGGATGAACACGGTCAAAAAATTCAAGAAAAAGCTCAAAAAGCTGGTAAGACAGAAATTGAATATTTGGATGAGATGATTGCTGGAATTAAACAATTGTGGGCTAAGCTTGAAATTTCAAATGATGATTTTATCAGAACAACTGAAGAACGTCATAAACATGTCGTTGAGCAAGTGTTTGAACGTTTATTAAAGCAAGGTGATATCTATTTAGGTGAATATGAAGGTTGGTATTCTGTTCCGGATGAAACATACTATACAGAGTCACAATTAGTAGACCCACAATACGAAAACGGTAAAATTATTGGTGGCAAAAGTCCAGATTCTGGACACGAAGTTGAACTAGTTAAAGAAGAAAGTTATTTCTTTAATATTAGTAAATATACAGACCGTCTATTAGAATTCTATGACCAAAACCCAGATTTTATACAACCACCATCAAGAAAAAATGAAATGATTAACAACTTCATTAAACCAGGACTTGCTGATTTAGCTGTTTCTCGTACATCATTTAACTGGGGTGTCCATGTTCCGTCTAATCCAAAACATGTTGTTTATGTTTGGATTGATGCGTTAGTTAACTATATTTCAGCATTAGGCTATTTATCAGATGATGAGTCACTATTTAACAAATACTGGCCAGCAGATATTCATTTAATGGCTAAGGAAATTGTGCGATTCCACTCAATTATTTGGCCTATTTTATTGATGGCATTAGACTTACCGTTACCTAAAAAAGTCTTTGCACATGGTTGGATTTTGATGAAAGATGGAAAAATGAGTAAATCTAAAGGTAATGTCGTAGACCCTAATATTTTAATTGATCGCTATGGTTTAGATGCTACACGTTATTATCTAATGCGTGAATTACCATTTGGTTCAGATGGCGTATTTACACCTGAAGCATTTGTTGAGCGTACAAATTTCGATCTAGCAAATGACTTAGGTAACTTAGTAAACCGTACGATTTCTATGGTTAATAAGTACTTTGATGGCGAATTACCAGCGTATCAAGGTCCACTTCATGAATTAGATGAAGAAATGGAAGCTATGGCTTTAGAAACAGTGAAAAGCTACACTGAAAGCATGGAAAGTTTGCAATTTTCTGTGGCATTATCTACGGTATGGAAGTTTATTAGTAGAACGAATAAGTATATTGACGAAACAACGCCTTGGGTATTAGCTAAGGACGATAGCCAAAAAGATATGTTAGGCAATGTAATGGCTCACTTAGTTGAAAATATTCGTTATGCAGCTGTATTATTACGTCCATTCTTAACACATGCGCCGAAAGAGATTTTTGAACAATTGAACATAAACAATCCTCAATTTATGGAATTTAGTAGTTTAGAGCAATATGGTGTGCTTACTGAGTCAATTATGGTTACTGGGCAACCTAAACCTATTTTCCCAAGATTGGATAGCGAAGCGGAAATTGCATATATCAAAGAATCAATGCAACCGCCTGCTACTGAAGAGGAAAAAGAAGAGATTCCTAGCAAACCTCAAATTGATATTAAAGACTTTGATAAAGTTGAAATTAAGGCAGCAACGATTATTGATGCTGAACATGTTAAGAAGTCAGATAAGCTTTTAAAAATTCAAGTAGACTTAGATTCTGAACAAAGACAAATTGTATCAGGAATTGCCAAATTCTATACACCAGATGATATTATTGGTAAAAAAGTAGCAGTTGTTACTAACCTGAAACCAGCTAAATTAATGGGACAAAAATCTGAAGGTATGATATTATCTGCTGAAAAAGATGGTGTATTAACCTTAGTAAGTTTACCAAGTGCAATTCCAAATGGTGCAGTGATTAAATAACTGTATTTTTAAAAATTAGGAGAGATAATTATGTTAATCGATACACATGTCCATTTAAATGATGAGCAATACGATGATGATTTGAGTGAAGTGATTACACGTGCTAGAGAAGCAGGTGTTGATCGTATGTTTGTAGTTGGTTTTAACAAATCGACAATTGAACGCGCGATGAAATTAATCGATGAGTATGATTTTTTATATGGCATTATCGGTTGGCATCCAGTTGACGCAATTGATTTTACAGAAGAACACTTGGAATGGATTGAATCTTTAGCTCAGCATCCAAAAGTGATTGGTATTGGTGAAATGGGATTAGATTATCACTGGGATAAATCTCCTGCAGATGTTCAAAAGGAAGTTTTTAGAAAGCAAATTGCTTTAGCTAAGCGTTTGAAGTTACCAATTATCATTCATAACCGTGAAGCAACTCAAGACTGTATCGATATCTTATTGGAGGAGCATGCTGAAGAGGTAGGCGGGATTATGCATAGCTTTAGTGGTTCTCCAGAAATTGCAGATATTGTAACTAATAAGCTGAATTTTTATATTTCATTAGGAGGACCTGTGACATTTAAAAATGCTAAACAGCCTAAAGAAGTTGCTAAGCATGTGTCAATGGAGCGTTTGCTAGTTGAAACCGATGCACCGTATCTTTCGCCACATCCGTATAGAGGGAAGCGAAATGAACCGGCGAGAGTAACTTTAGTAGCTGAACAAATTGCTGAATTAAAAGGCTTATCTTATGAAGAAGTGTGCGAACAAACAACTAAAAATGCAGAGAAATTGTTTAATTTAAATTCATAAAGTTAAAAGTGAGAAAGATCACCGCCATAAATGTAAACGATGCTATATTCGTTTAATATGCTATGGTTCTTTCTCACTTTTTTAAATTAAAATATCGTGCATGTGGAATACGTGCGATAGAGATGGTTAGAGCTTTGAAATTAAGAATTGTAGGAAGGCGTTTTAAATGAAAATCAATGAGTTTATAGTTGTAGAAGGACGAGATGATACTGAGCGTGTTAAACGAGCTGTTGAATGTGATACGATTGAAACGAATGGTAGTGCCATCAACGAACAAACTTTAGAAGTAATTAGAAATGCTCAACAAAGTCGAGGCGTTATTGTATTAACAGATCCAGATTTCCCAGGAGATAAAATTAGAAGTACAATTACTGAACATGTCAAAGGTGTTAAACATGCGTATATTGATAGAGAAAAAGCTAAAAATAAAAAAGGGAAAATTGGTGTTGAACATGCCGACTTAATTGATATTAAAGAAGCGTTAATGCATGTTAGTTCACCCTTTGATGAAGCTTATGAATCAATTGATAAATCTGTGCTAATAGAGTTGGGGTTAATCGTTGGGAAAGATGCAAGGCGCCGTAGAGAAATTTTAAGTAGAAAATTGCGAATCGGCCATTCCAATGGTAAGCAGTTATTGAAAAAGTTAAATGCATTTGGTTATACCGAAGCGGATGTAAGGCAAGCTTTAGAAGATGAATGAGGAAGTGAAAATATTGGATAATAAAGATATTGCAACACCATCAAGAACGCGAGCGTTGTTAGATAAATATGGCTTTAATTTTAAAAAAAGTTTAGGACAGAACTTTTTGATAGATGTGAATATCATTAATAATATCATTGATGCAAGTGATATTGATGCACAAACTGGGGTGATTGAAATTGGTCCAGGTATGGGGTCATTGACAGAACAATTGGCCAGACATGCTAAAAGGGTATTGGCATTTGAAATTGATCAACGTTTAATACCTGTATTAAATGATACTCTATCACCTTATGATAATGTGACGGTGATTAATGAAGATATTTTAAAAGCGAATATTAAAGAAGCTGTTGAAAATCATTTACAAGATTGTGAAAAAATAATGGTTGTTGCAAACCTGCCGTACTATATTACGACGCCAATTTTATTAAATTTAATGCAACAAGATATACCAATTGATGGCTACGTGGTGATGATGCAAAAAGAAGTGGGCGAACGCTTAAATGCTGAAGTAGGTTCAAAAGCATATGGTTCGTTATCAATTGTCGTACAATACTATACAGAGACTAGTAAAGTATTAACGGTACCTAAATCTGTATTTATGCCACCACCTAATGTTGATTCAATAGTTGTAAAACTGATGCAGAGAACTGAACCGTTAGTAACAGTAGATAACGAGGAAGCATTCTTTAAGTTAGCAAAAGCAGCATTTGCACAAAGAAGAAAGACAATTAACAATAACTATCAAAATTATTTTAAAGATGGTAAACAACACAAAGAAGTGATTTTACAATGGTTAGAACAAGCGGGGATTGATCCAAGACGTCGCGGTGAAACGCTATCTATTCAAGATTTTGCTAAATTGTATGAAGAAAAGAAAAAATTCCCTCAATTAGAAAATTAAATGATTGACAAAGCAAAGCACTATTGTTAAAATTTAAATTTTGTTTGACGAAAACGCTGCAAATATGGTATTATGTAACTTGTAGCGAGGTGGAGCAATATGCCAAAATCAATTTTGGACATCAAAAATTCTATTGATTGTCATGTAGGAAATCGTATTGTACTGAAAGCCAATGGAGGCCGTAAGAAAACAATAAAACGTTCTGGAATTTTAAAAGAAACATATCCGTCAGTTTTCATTGTTGAGTTAGATCAAGACAAACACAACTTTGAGAGAGTATCTTATACATACACTGATGTGTTAACTGAAAATGTTCAAGTTTCATTTGAAGAGGATAATCATCACGAATCAATTGCACACTAAATAAGACATATAGAGATGTTAGACGTTTCTTAGTATAAGAAGTAAATATTATGATAATTATTTGAGTGTTGGGCATTATGTTCAATACTCTTTTTATTTACAAAATGTTTAACACTGATGTTTCGCTTATAGATTTTCAGTAAATGGATACTTGTATTTATAAACACAAATACAAGTAAATACTAAGTAATTAGATGGAGAAAATTACTTTTTTATTAAAAAAACACTAAAAAACAAATTAAAATGTCAAATATTAATTCTCTTTATGTTAAAATCATCATATTAAGATAACGAAAAGAGGGCGGAAAATGATATATGAAACGGCACCAGCCAAAATTAATTTTACGCTCGATACACTTTTTAAAAGAAATGATGGCTATCATGAGATTGAAATGATAATGACAACAGTTGATTTAAATGATCGTTTAACTTTTCATAAAAGAAAAGATCGAAAGATAGTTGTTGAGATTGAACATAATTATGTGCCTTCTAATCATAAAAATCTCGCATATCGTGCAGCGCAACTATTTATTGAGCAATATCAACTAAAGCAAGGTGTAACAATTTCTATCGATAAAGAAATACCTGTTTCTGCTGGCTTAGCTGGAGGTTCGGCTGATGCAGCAGCAACTTTAAGAGGATTGAATCGACTTTTTGATATAGGGGCGAGTTTGGAAGAATTGGCTCTACTAGGCAGTAAAATCGGGACAGATATTCCGTTTTGTATTTATAATAAAACTGCACTATGTACTGGAAGAGGAGAGAAAATCGAGTTTTTAAATAAACCACCTTCAGCTTGGGTGATTCTTGCTAAACCAAACTTAGGCATATCATCACCAGATATATTTAAGTTGATTAATTTAGATAAGCGTTACGACGTACATACGAAAATGTGTTATGAGGCCTTAGAAAATCGAGATTATCAACAATTATGTCAAAGTTTGTCTAATCGATTAGAGCCAATTTCTGTTTCAAAACACCCACAAATCGATAAATTAAAAAATAATATGTTGAAAAGTGGTGCAGATGGTGCGTTAATGAGTGGAAGCGGACCTACTGTGTATGGGCTAGCACGAAAAGAAAGCCAAGCAAAAAATATTTATAATGCAGTTAACGGTTGTTGTAATGAAGTGTACTTAGTTAGACTATTAGGATAGAAGGGTTGAAAAGATGAGATATAAACGAAGCGAGAGAATTGTTTTTATGACGCAATATTTGATGAACCATCCGAATAAATTGATTCCATTAACTTTTTTTGTGAAAAAATTTAAACAGGCGAAGTCTTCAATAAGTGAAGATGTCCAAATTATAAAAAATACATTCCAAAAAGAAAAGTTAGGTACAGTAATTACTACTGCTGGCGCAAGTGGTGGTGTTACGTATAAACCAATGATGAGTAAAGAAGAGGCGACTGAAGTTGTTAATGAGGTCATTACTCTATTAGAAGAGAAAGAACGTTTGTTACCTGGCGGATATTTATTTTTATCAGATTTGGTAGGTAATCCATCGCTACTAAACAAAGTTGGTAAGTTAATTGCCAGTATTTACATGGAAGAAAAATTAGATGCTGTTGTTACCATTGCGACAAAAGGTATTTCATTGGCAAATGCGGTTGCTAATATTTTAAATTTACCAGTAGTAGTGATTAGAAAAGACAACAAGGTGACTGAAGGTTCTACAGTTTCAATTAATTACGTTTCAGGATCTTCAAGAAAAATAGAAACAATGGTACTTTCGAAGAGAACTTTAGCAGAAAATTCAAATGTTTTAGTTGTCGATGATTTTATGAGGGCTGGTGGCTCTATTAATGGTGTTATGAATTTAATGAATGAGTTTAAAGCCCATGTAAAAGGGGTATCAGTACTTGTAGAATCAAAAGAAGTTAAACAAAGATTGATTGAAGATTATACTTCCTTAGTGAAATTATCTGATGTAGATGAATATAATCAAGAGTTTAACGTAGAACCTGGCAGCAGTTTATCTAAGTTTTCATAAAAGGAGTTTTAGTATTATGAAAATCATTAACACAACAAGATTACCGGAAGCACTTGGACCATATTCGCATGCAACAGTTGTGAATGGTATGGTTTATACTTCTGGTCAGATTCCATTGAATATTGATGGACATATCGTAAGCGCTGATGTTCAAGCACAGACAAAACAAGTTTTAGAAAATTTAAAGGTTGTTTTGGAAGAAGCAGGATCTGATTTGGATTCTGTTGCGAAAGCGACCATTTTCATTAAAGATATGAATGATTTCCAAAAAATAAATGAAGTGTATGGTCAATATTTTAATGAACACAAGCCAGCGCGTAGTTGTGTAGAGGTTGCGCGTTTGCCAAAAGATGTGAAAGTAGAAATTGAATTAGTAAGTAAAATTAAGGAATTATAATTTTCGATTAATATGTTTAATCAAGCTTCTAAATAAAACAGAGATATATATACTATAGGGGGGCTCACTACATGAAAGTGACAGATGTAAGACTTAGAAAAATACAAACAGATGGACGAATGAAAGCACTCGTTTCCATTACATTAGATGAAGCTTTCGTAATTCATGATTTACGTGTAATTGAAGGAAACTCTGGCTTGTTCGTTGCAATGCCAAGTAAACGTACACCAGATGGTGAATTCCGCGACATCGCGCATCCTATTAATTCAGATATGAGACAAGAAATTCAAGATGCAGTGATGAAAGTATATGATGAAACAGATGAAGTAGTACCAGATAAAAACGCTACATCAGAAGATTCAGAAGAAGCTTAATCAATTTTATATTTAGCGATGTAATACATTTGCAATAAGTTGATTTGATACTGTCGATAAAGCATAAAGCTTTGTCGGCAGTTTTTTTAGTTTGTATTAATGTTTTTTTATTTTTAATGAAAGGCTAATAAATATATACGTTAACAGATTATGATGATATGAAAATTATTGATTCATTGCTGATAAAAATTGCGTTTGAATGATGCTCGTATTTTTGAAGTAAGAAAAAAGTTGTTTTTAAAATTACAACGAATTAAAAACAATGCCTTTTATATGTTGAAAGAGTATTGCAGATTAAATTATAATAATGACGAAGTGTAAAATTTAATGGGGGTTAATGTTCATGCGAAGACACGCGATAATTTTGGCAGCAGGTAAAGGCACAAGAATGAAATCTAAAAAGTATAAAGTGCTACACGAGGTTGCTGGGAAACCTATGGTCGAACATGTATTGGAAAGTGTGAAAGGCTCTGGTGTCGATCAAGTTGTAACCATCGTAGGACATGGTGCTGAAAGTGTAAAAGGACATTTAGGCGAGCGTTCTTTATACAGTTTTCAAGAGGAACAACTCGGTACTGCGCATGCAGTGCGAATGGCGAAATCACACTTAGAAGACAAGGAAGGTACGACGATCGTTGTATGTGGTGACACACCGCTCATCACAAAGGAAACATTAGAAACATTGATTGCGCATCACGAGGATGCTAATGCTCAAGCAACTGTATTATCTGCATCGATTCAACAACCATATGGATACGGAAGAATCGTTCGAAATGCGTCAGGTCGTTTAGAACGCATAGTTGAAGAGAAAGATGCAACGCAAGCTGAAAAGGATATTAATGAAATCAGTTCAGGTATTTTTGCGTTTAATAATAAAACGTTGTTTGAAAAATTAACACAAGTGAAAAATGATAATGCGCAAGGTGAATATTACCTCCCTGATGTATTGTCGTTAATTTTAAATGATGGCGGCATCGTAGAAGTCTATCGTACCAATGATGTTGAAGAAATCATGGGTGTAAATGATCGTGTAATGCTTAGTCAGGCTGAGAAGGCGATGCAACGTCGTACGAATCATTATCACATGCTAAATGGTGTGACAATCATCGATCCTGACAGCACTTATATTGGTCCAGACGTTACAATTGGTAGTGATACAGTCATTGAACCAGGCGTACGAATTAACGGTCGTACAGAAATTGGCGAAGATGTTGTTATTGGTCAGTACTCTGAAATTAACAATAGTACGATTGAAAATGGTGCATGTATTCAACAGTCTGTTGTTAATGATGCTAGCGTAGGAGCTAATACTAAGGTCGGACCGTTTGCGCAATTGAGACCAGGCGCGCAATTAGGTGCAGATGTTAAGGTTGGAAATTTTGTAGAAATTAAAAAAGCAGATCTTAAAGATGGTGCCAAGGTTTCACATTTAAGTTATATTGGCGATGCTGTAATTGGCGAACGTACTAATATTGGTTGCGGAACGATTACAGTTAACTATGATGGTGAAAATAAATTTAAAACTATCGTCGGCAAAGATTCATTTGTAGGTTGCAATGTTAATTTAGTAGCACCTGTAACAATTGGTGATGATGTATTGGTGGCAGCTGGTTCCACAATCACAGATGACGTACCAAATGACAGTTTAGCTGTGGCAAGAGCAAGACAAACAACAAAAGAAGGATATAGGAAATAATCATTTACGTATTTAAAATGGCTAGGATAAAAGGATAATCCTATGTAATATTAATGTAATCTTTATGATTTAATGATTCGCATAGTAATGGAGTTACATTTTATATATAATAGTAATTGCGTAAGTAAATAATTGGAGGACTATAAATGTTAAATAATGAATATAAGAATTCGTCATTAAAGATTTTTTCATTGAAAGGAAACGAAGCATTAGCGCAAGAAGTTGCTGACCAAGTAGGAATTGAACTAGGTAAATGTTCAGTTAAACGTTTTAGTGATGGAGAAATTCAAATTAATATCGAAGAGAGTATTCGTGGTTGTGACGTATTTATTATTCAACCAACATCATATCCTGTGAATCTACATCTAATGGAATTATTAATTATGATTGATGCTTGTAAACGTGCTTCTGCAGCAACAATCAATATTGTAGTGCCATATTATGGATATGCAAGACAAGATAGAAAAGCCCGTAGCCGTGAGCCAATCACAGCTAAATTAGTTGCAAACTTAATAGAAACAGCTGGCGCAACTCGTATGATTGCGTTAGACTTACATGCACCACAAATTCAAGGATTCTTTGATATTCCAATTGACCACTTAATGGGTGTGCCAATTCTTGCTAAACATTTCAAAGATGATCCGAATATTAACCCAGAAGAATGTGTCGTTGTTTCACCAGACCATGGCGGTGTTACACGTGCACGTAAATTAGCTGACATTTTAAAAACTCCAATTGCAATTATAGATAAACGTCGTCCTAGACCAAATGTTGCTGAAGTGATGAACATTGTTGGTGAGATTGAAGGACGTACGGCAATTATTATTGACGATATTATTGATACAGCAGGTACAATCACTTTAGCTGCACAAGCATTAAAAGATAAAGGTGCTAAAGAAGTATATGCTTGTTGTACACACCCTGTTTTATCAGGACCGGCTAAAGAACGTATCGAAAATTCTGCTATAAAAGAATTAATCGTAACAAACTCAATTCATTTAGATGAAGACCGCAAACCATCTAACACTAAAGAATTATCTGTTGCTGGTTTAATCGCACAAGCTATCATTCGTGTATACGAAAGAGAATCAGTTAGCGTATTATTTGACTAATATTTAAAAGGCGTTTGACGAACATATCCCAAACGTGTATAATAGTTTCGTTCGTGATTATACGAATAAATAAACACTTGCAAGCAACGATGATGTTGATGGGTAAGTGAGGTGCTCGTTTTGAGCAAAAATGAAAGGTGGAAATGAGAATGGCTTCATTAAAGTCAATCATCCGTCAAGGTAAACAAACACGTTCAGATCTTAAACAATTAAGAAAATCTGGTAAAGTACCAGCAGTAGTATACGGTTACGGTACTAAAAACGTGTCAGTTAAAGTTGATGAAGTAGAATTCATCAAAGTTATCCGTGAAGTAGGTCGTAACGGTGTTATCGAATTAGGCGTTGGTTCTAAAACTATCAAAGTTATGGTTGCAGACTACCAATTCGATCCACTTAAAAACCAAATTACTCACATTGACTTCTTAGCAATCAATATGAGTGAAGAACGTACTGTTGAAGTACCAGTTCAATTAGTTGGTGAAGCAGTAGGCGCTAAAGAAGGCGGCGTAGTTGAACAACCATTATTCAACTTAGAAGTAACTGCTACTCCAGACAATATTCCAGAAGCAATCGAAGTAGACATTACTGAATTAAACATTAACGACAGCTTAACTGTTGCTGATGTTAAAGTAACTGGCGACTTCAAAATCGAAAACGATTCAGCTGAATCAGTAGTAACAGTAGTTGCTCCAACTGAAGAACCAACTGAAGAAGAAATCGAAGCTATGGAAGGCGAACAACAAACTGAAGAACCAGAAGTTGTTGGCGAAAGCAAAGAAGACGAAGAAAAAACTGAAGAGTAATTTTAATCTGTTACATTAAAGTTTTTATACTTTGTTTAACAAGCACTGTGCTTATTTTAATATAAGCATGGTGCTTTTTGTGTTATTATAAAGCTTAATTAAACTTTATTGCTTTGTACTAAAGTTTAATTAATTTTAGTGAGTAAAAGACATTAAACTCAACAATGATACATCATAAAAATTTTTATGTACTCGATTTTAAAATACATACTTACTAAGCTAAAGAATAATGATAATTGATGGCAATGGCGGAAAATGGATGTTGTCATTATAATAATAAATGAAACAATTATGTTGGAGGTAAACACGCATGAAATGTATTGTAGGTCTAGGTAATATAGGTAAACGTTTTGAACTTACAAGACATAATATCGGCTTTGAAGTCGTTGATTATATTTTAGAGAAAAATAATTTTTCATTAGATAAACAAAAGTTTAAAGGTGCATATACAATTGAACGAATGAACGGCGATAAAGTGTTATTTATCGAACCAATGACAATGATGAATTTGTCAGGTGAAGCAGTTGCACCGATTATGGATTATTACAATGTTAATCCAGAAGATTTAATTGTCTTATATGATGATTTAGATTTAGAACAAGGACAAGTTCGCTTAAGACAAAAAGGAAGTGCGGGCGGTCACAATGGTATGAAATCAATTATTAAAATGCTTGGTACAGACCAATTTAAACGTATTCGTATTGGTGTGGGAAGACCAACGAATGGTATGACGGTACCTGATTATGTTTTACAACGCTTTTCAAATGATGAAATGGTAACGATGGAAAAAGTTATCGAACACGCAGCACGCGCAATTGAAAAGTTTGTTGAAACATCACGATTTGACCATGTTATGAATGAATTTAATGGTGAAGTGAAATAATGACAATATTGACAACGCTTATAAAAGAAGATAATCATTTTCAAGACCTTAATCAGGTATTTGGACAAGCAAACACACTAGTAACTGGTCTTTCCCCGTCAGCTAAAGTGACGATGATTGCTGAAAAATATGCACAAAGTAATCAACAGTTATTATTAATTACCAATAATTTATACCAAGCAGATAAATTAGAAACAGATTTACTTCAATTTATAGATGCTGAAGAATTGTATAAGTATCCTGTGCAAGATATTATGACCGAAGAGTTTTCAACACAAAGCCCTCAACTGATGAGTGAACGTATTAGAACTTTAACTGCGTTAGCTCAAGGTAAGAAAGGGTTATTTATCGTTCCTTTAAATGGTTTGAAAAAGTGGTTAACTCCTGTTGAAATGTGGCAAAATCACCAAATGACATTGCGTGTTGGTGAGGATATCGATGTGGACCAATTTCTTAACAAATTAGTTAATATGGGGTACAAACGGGAATCCGTGGTATCGCATATTGGTGAATTCTCATTGCGAGGAGGTATTATCGATATCTTTCCGCTAATTGGGGAACCAATCAGAATTGAGCTATTTGATACCGAAATTGATTCTATTCGGGATTTTGATGTTGAAACGCAGCGTTCCAAAGATAATGTTGAAGAAGTCGATATCACAACTGCAAGTGATTATATCATTACTGAAGAAGTGATCAGCCATCTTAAAGAAGAGTTAAAAACTGCATATGAAAATACAAGACCCAAAATAGATAAATCAGTGCGCAATGATTTGAAAGAAACGTATGAAAGCTTTAAATTATTCGAAAGTACATACTTTGATCATCAAATACTACGTCGTTTAGTAGCGTTTATGTATGAAACACCTTCGACAATTATTGAGTATTTCCAAAAAGATGCAATCATTGCAGTTGATGAATTTAATCGTATTAAAGAAACTGAAGAAAGTTTAACAGTAGAGTCTGATTCGTTTATTAGCAATATTATTGAAAGTGGTAATGGATTTATAGGACAAAGTTTTATAAAATATGATGATTTTGAAACATTGATTGAAGGCTATCCTGTCACTTATTTTTCATTATTCGCTACAACAATGCCGATAAAACTAAATCATATTATTAAATTTTCATGTAAACCTGTCCAACAATTTTATGGGCAATATGACATTATGCGTTCTGAATTTCAACGATATGTCAATCAAAATTATCATATTGTGGTTTTGGTCGAAACTGAAACTAAAGTTGAACGTATGCAAGCGATGTTAAGTGAAATGCATATTCCATCAATAACAAAATTGCATCGCTCAATGTCATCGGGGCAAGCAGTGATTATTGAAGGCAGTTTATCTGAAGGATTTGAACTACCTGATATGGGATTAGTTGTCATTACTGAGCGTGAGCTTTTTAAATCAAAACAGAAAAAGCAACGAAAACGTACGAAAGCTATCTCAAATGCTGAAAAAATTAAGTCTTACCAAGATTTAAATGTGGGAGATTATATTGTTCATGTGCATCATGGTGTTGGTAGATATTTAGGTGTTGAGACGCTCGAAGTGGGGCAAACGCATCGGGATTATATTAAATTGCAATATAAAGGTACGGATCAACTATTTGTTCCAGTAGATCAAATGGATCAAGTTCAAAAATATGTAGCTTCGGAAGATAAGACGCCAAAATTAAATAAACTCGGTGGCAGTGAATGGAAAAAAACAAAAGCTAAAGTTCAACAAAGTGTTGAAGATATTGCTGAAGAGTTGATTGATTTATATAAAGAAAGAGAAATGGCAGAAGGTTATCAATATGGGGAAGACACAGCTGAGCAAACAACATTTGAATTAGATTTTCCATATGAACTTACGCCTGACCAAGCTAAATCTATCGATGAAATTAAAGATGACATGCAAAAATCGCGTCCAATGGATCGCTTGCTATGTGGTGATGTTGGTTATGGTAAAACTGAAGTTGCAGTGAGAGCAGCATTCAAAGCTGTAATGGAAGGAAAGCAAGTTGCATTTTTAGTTCCTACAACTATTTTAGCTCAGCAACATTATGAGACGTTAATTGAGCGTATGCAAGATTTTCCTGTTGAAATTCAATTAATGAGTCGTTTTAGAACGCCAAAAGAGATAAAACAAACTAAGGAAGGACTTAAAACTGGGTTTGTTGACATAGTTGTTGGTACACACAAATTACTTAGTAAAGATATACAGTATAAAGATTTAGGGCTGTTGATTGTAGATGAAGAACAACGATTTGGTGTACGCCATAAAGAGCGTATTAAAACATTAAAACATAATGTAGATGTACTAACATTGACTGCAACCCCAATACCTAGAACATTGCATATGAGTATGCTAGGTGTGCGCGATTTGTCAGTGATTGAAACGCCGCCAGAAAATCGTTTCCCAGTTCAAACATATGTATTAGAACAGAACATGAGTTTTATCAAAGAAGCTTTAGAAAGAGAACTATCCCGTGATGGCCAAGTGTTTTATCTTTATAATAAAGTGCAATCCATTTATGAAAAACGAGAACAACTCCAGATGTTAATGCCAGATGCTAACATTGCAGTTGCTCATGGACAAATGACAGAGCGCGATTTAGAAGAAACGATGTTAAGTTTTATCAATAATGAATATGATATTTTAGTAACGACGACGATTATTGAAACAGGTGTCGATGTCCCAAATGCAAATACTTTGATCATTGAAGATGCAGATCGCTTTGGATTGAGTCAGTTGTATCAATTAAGAGGTCGTGTTGGTCGTTCAAGTCGTATTGGTTATGCATACTTCCTACATCCAGCAAATAAGGTACTAACTGAGACTGCAGAAGATCGATTACAAGCGATTAAAGAATTTACGGAGTTAGGCTCAGGATTTAAGATTGCGATGCGTGATTTGAACATTCGTGGTGCTGGTAATTTGTTAGGTAAACAACAGCACGGCTTTATTGATACAGTTGGATTTGATTTGTACAGTCAAATGTTAGAAGAAGCTGTAAATGAAAAACGTGGTATTAAGGAACCAGAATCTGAGGTGCCAGAAGTCGAAGTTGATTTAAACTTGGATGCATATTTGCCAACAGAGTATATTGCAAATGAACAAGCTAAAATTGAAATTTATAAAAAGCTACGAAAAACTGAAACATTTGATCAAATTATCGACATTAAAGATGAATTAATTGATCGTTTTAATGATTATCCTGTTGAAGTAGCACGTTTGCTTGATATAGTGGAAATAAAAGTACACGCATTACATTCAGGTATCACGTTGATTAAAGATAAAGGGAAAATAATTGATATTCATTTATCTGTAAAAGCCACTGAAAATATTGATGGCGAAGTGCTGTTCAAAGCAACACAACCTTTAGGTAGAACAATGAAGGTTGGTGTTCAAAATAATGCAATGACAATTACTTTAACGAAACAAAATCAATGGCTTGATAGTTTGAATTTTTTAGTTAAGTGCATTGAAGAAAGTATGAGAATCAGTGATGAAGCATAAAGAAGCATTTAATGGCGTTGTCGTGTTAACTGCTGCATTAATTGTCATTAAAATTCTGAGTGCTGTATATCGAATTCCATATCAAAATATATTAGGCGATACAGGTTTGTATGCATATCAACAAGTGTATCCAATTGTAGCACTAGGAATGATATTATCGATGAATGCCATTCCTAGTGCAATTACACAAAATATAGGAAAGTATCATAGTGACGAAGCATATGCAAAAGCAGTCGCTTATATACAATTAGTTGGTATATTAATATTTATTGCTATTTTTGTGTTTGCGAACAATATTGCACATATGATGGGTGATGGCCATTTAACACCAATGATTCAAGCTGCAAGTTTAAGCTTTATATTTATAGGTATGCTTGGCGTGTTAAGAGGTTATTATCAATCTGCAAATAATATGACAGTTCCGGCTATTTCCCAGGTTATAGAACAAGTTATACGAGTAGGTATTATCATTGTTACTATTGTTATTTTTGTAGACAGAGGTTGGACGATATATGAAGCGGGAACAATTGCTATTTTAGCATCAACGATAGGTTTTTTAGGTTCTTCAATTTATTTAGTAGCGCACCGACCTTTTAAGTTTAAAATGGTAAATAACACTGCAAAGATTGTTTGGAAACAGTTCGCACTTTCGGTTTTGATTTTCGCTATCAGTCAATTAATCGTAATTTTATGGCAAGTGATTGATAGTGTTACTATTATTAAGTCACTTCAAGCGATACGCGTGCCATTCGATGTTGCCATAACTGAAAAAGGAGTCTATGACCGTGGTGCATCATTTATTCAGATGGGATTGATTGTAACTACAACATTTAGTTTTGCGCTCATTCCTCTGTTAAGTGACGCAATCAAAATGAATAATCAGGTACTTATGAATCGTTATGCAAATGCGTCATTAAAGATTACGATTTTAATAAGTACAGCAGCGGGAATAGGATTAATTAATTTATTGCCTTTAATGAACGGTGTGTTTTTTAAGACGAATGATTTAACCTTAACGTTAAGTGTTTATATGATTACGGTCATTTGTGTATCGTTAATTATGATGGATATGGCATTATTACAAGCGCAACATGCTGTGAGACCTATTTTTGTTGGTATGACGGCAGGATTGGTTATTAAATTTATACTTAATATCATTTTGATTCGTTTAAGTGGCATTATTGGTGCGAGCATTAGTACTGTTGTATCATTAATTATATTCGGTACGATTATCCATATTGCTGTCACGAGAAAATACCACTTACATGCGATGAGACGATTTTTTATCAATGTTGTTTTAGGTATGGTATTTATGTCGATTGTTGTTCAATGCGTGTTAAACATAGTGACAACACACGGTAGAATCACTGGACTCATTGAATTATTATGTGCAGCAGTATTAGGTATCATTGCATTGTTTTTCTATATTTTTAGATTTAATGTTTTGACATATAAAGAGTTAACTTATTTACCATTTGGTTCAAAGTTGTATCAAATTAAGAAAGGAAGACGTTGATGGCACATACCATTACGATTGTTGGCTTAGGAAACTATGGCATTGATGATTTGCCGCTAGGGATATATAAATTTTTAAAGACACAAGATAAAGTTTATGCAAGAACGTTAGATCATCCAGTTATAGAATCATTGCAAGATGAATTAACATTTCAGAGTTTTGACCATGTTTATGAAGCACATGACCAATTTGAAGATGTCTATAATGATATTGTGGCGCAATTGGTTGAAGCTGCTAATGAAAAAGATATTGTCTATGCGGTTCCGGGTCATCCTAGAGTTGCTGAGACAACTACAGTGAAATTACTGGCTTTAGCAAAGGACAATACTGATATAGATGTGAAAGTTTTAGGTGGTAAAAGCTTTATTGATGATGTGTTTGAAGCAGTTAATGTAGATCCAAATGATGGCTTCACACTGTTAGATGCGACATCATTACAAGAAGTAACACTTAATGTTAGAACGCATACATTGATTACGCAAGTTTATAGTGCAATGGTTGCTGCTAATTTGAAAATCACTTTAATGGAACGATATCCTGATGATTACCCTGTTCAAATTGTCACTGGTGCACGAAGCGATGGTGCGGATAACGTTGTGACATGCCCATTATATGAATTGGATCATGATGAAAATGCATTCAATAATTTGACGAGTGTATTCGTACCAAAAATCATAACATCGACATATTTGTATCATGACTTTGATTTTGCAACGGAAGTGATTGATACTTTAGTTGATGAAGATAAAGGTTGTCCATGGGATAAAGTGCAAACGCATGAAACGCTAAAGCGTTATTTACTTGAAGAAACATTTGAATTGTTCGAAGCTATTGACAATGAAGATGATTGGCATATGATTGAAGAACTAGGAGATATTTTATTACAAGTGTTATTGCATACTAGTATTGGTAAAAAAGAAGGGTATATCGACATTAAAGAAGTGATTACAAGTCTTAATGCTAAAATGATTCGTAGACACCCACACATATTTGGTGATGCCAATGCTGAAACTATCGATGACTTAAAAGAAATTTGGTCTAAGGCGAAAGATGCTGAAGGTAAACAGCCAAGAGTTAAATTTGAAAAAGTATTTGCAGAGCATTTTTTAAATTTATATGAGAAGACGAAGGATAAGTCATTTGATGAGGCCGCGTTAAAGCAGTGGCTAGAAAAAGGGGAGAGTAATACATGAGATTAGATAAATATTTAAAAGTATCACGGTTAATAAAGCGACGTACGCTAGCAAAAGAAGTAAGTGATCAAGGTAGAATTACAATAAATGGTAATGTTGCTAAAGCTGGATCGGATGTTAAAGTTGAAGATGTGCTGACGATTCGCTTTGGTCAAAAATTAGTAACAGTTAAAGTAACTGCATTAAATGAACATGCATCTAAAGATAACGCGAAGGGCATGTATGAAATCGTTGAAGAGCGTCGACTTGAAGAAGCGTAAATTGGAGGTGACAAGCAATGAAAAATAAAGTAGAACATATAGAAAATCAGTACACGTCGCAAGAGAACAAGAAAAAACAACGTCAAAAAATGAAAATGCGTGTTGTTCGTAGGCGTATTACAGTATTTGCGGGCGTATTACTTGCGATAATTGTTGTTTTATCAATCTTGCTTGTTGTCCAAAAACATCGCAATGATATCGATGCACAGGAGCGAAAAGCGAAAGAAGCACAGTTTCAAAAGCAACAAAATGAAGAAATTGCGTTAAAAGAAAAGTTGAATAATCTGAATGACAAAGATTATATTGAAAAAATTGCGCGTGATGATTATTACTTAAGCAACAAAGGTGAAGTGATTTTTAGGTTGCCAGAAGACAAAGATTCGTCTAGCTCAAAATCTTCGAAAAAATAAATCCAAATTGATTCAAAATTATCCGAGTATAGACATTGTGAAAAAATCCAAACAAGGATATAATAAGGGAAAATCGAATCAAATCGGGAGGATTTATTTAACATATGTCAATCGAAGTTGGAAATAAGCTTAAAGGTAAAGTCACTGGTATTAAAAAGTTTGGTGCATTCGTAGAATTACCTGAAGGAAAAAGTGGTTTAGTTCACATTAGTGAAGTCGCAGATAATTATGTTGAAAACGTAGAAGAGCACCTTTCTGTTGGTGATGAAGTAGACGTAAAAGTATTATCTATTGCTGATGATGGAAAAATTAGTCTTTCAATTAAGAAAGCTAAAGACCGTCCACGTAGACAACATACGAGTAAACCAAGTCATCAAAAACCAGTGCAAAAAGCCGAAGATTTTGAAAAGAAATTAAGCAATTTCTTAAAAGATAGTGAAGATAAATTAACTTCAATCAAACGTCAAACAGAATCTAGACGCGGTGGCAAAGGTTCAAGACGTTAATTAAAATAAATAAAGACTGTTTCGATAAGGAATATATTTAGAATGATGCGTATCGAATAATCGATTGCAGCGTTAGACAATCTAAGACTGTTTCTTAAATAAGGAGCAGTCTCTTTTATTTGTAATGATATAACTAAGACTTATACCATTTTTGAAAATTGTAAAAGTGAGGTGATGTTATGCAGTTAAATAGTAATGGTTGGCATGTTGATGACCATATTGTTGTCGCTGTTTCTACAGGTATTGATAGTATGTGTTTATTGTATCAACTACTAAATGATTATAAAGATAGTTATAGAAAACTAGCATGCTTACATGTCAATCATGGCGTTAGGTCAGCTTCAATCGAGGAAGCCAGATTTTTAGAAGTATACTGCGAACGTCATCACATCGATTTACATATCAAAAAGTTAGATTTGTCGCATAGTCTCGACCGAAATAACAGCATTCAGAATGAAGCTCGAATTAAACGTTACGAATGGTTTGATGAAATGATGAATGTATTAGAAGCGGATGTATTGCTAACGGCGCATCATTTGGACGATCAATTAGAAACTATTATGTATCGTATTTTTAATGGGAAATCAACACGTAATAAACTAGGATTTGATGAGTTATCGAAGCGAAAAGGTTATCAGATTTATCGACCACTTTTAGCTGTCTCTAAAAAAGAAATAAAACAATTCCAAGAGAGATATCATATTCCATATTTTGAAGATGAATCTAATAAAGATAACAAATATGTTAGAAATGATATTCGTAATAGAATTATTCCAGCTATTGATGAAAATAATCAACTTAAAGTATCGCATTTATTAAAATTAAAACAATGGCATGATGAACAATATGATATTTTGCAATATTCAGCTAAACAATTTATTCAAGAATTTGTGAAGTTTGATGAACAGTCAAAATATTTAGAGGTTTCTAGACAAGCTTTTAATAACTTACCAAACTCATTAAAGATGGTTGTGTTGGATTGCCTATTATCAAAGTATTATGAGTTGTTTAATATTAGTGCTAAAACATACGAAGAGTGGTTTAAACAATTTAGTAGTAAGAAAGCACAATTCAGTATTAATCTCACGGATAAATGGATAATTCAAATCGCATATGGTAAATTAATAATAATGGCTAAAAATAATGGCGATACATATTTTAGAGTTCAAACTATTGAAAAGCCAGGTAATTATATTTTTAACAAATATCGATTAGAGATACATTCTAATTTACCAAAATGTTTATTTCCGCTTACAGTGAGAACACGACAAAGTGGCGATACATTTAAACTGAATGGGCGCGATGGTTATAAGAAAGTGAATCGCCTGTTTATAGATTGTAAAGTGCAACAGTGGGTTCGGGATCAAATGCCAATTGTATTGGATAAACAACAGCGCATTATTGCGGTAGGAGATTTATATCAACAACAAACAATAAAACAATGGATTATAATTAGTAAAAATGGAGATGAATAGCGTTATGCATAATGATTTGAAAGAAGTATTGTTAACTGAAGAAGATATTCAAAATATCTGTAAGGAATTGGGAGCACAATTAACAAAGGATTATCAAGGTAAACCATTAGTATGCGTGGGTATCTTAAAAGGCTCAGCAATGTTTATGTCAGATTTAATTAAACGAATTGATACCCATTTATCAATTGATTTCATGGATGTTTCTAGTTATCACGGAGGCACTGAGTCAACTGGTGAAGTTCAAATCATTAAAGATTTAGGTTCTTCTATTGAAAATAAAGACGTATTAATTATTGAAGATATCTTAGAGACTGGTACTACACTTAAGTCAATTACTGAATTATTACAATCTAGAAAAGTTAATTCATTAGAAATAGTTACTTTATTAGATAAACCAAACCGTCGTAAAGCGGACATTGAAGCTAAGTATGTAGGTAAAAAAATACCAGATGAATTTGTTGTTGGTTACGGTTTAGATTATCGTGAATTATACCGAAACTTACCATATATCGGTACGTTAAAACCTGAAGTGTATTCAAATTAATTTTTTAATCAATTTCAGTTATTATTACTATGCGTTTGAGAAATAATAGTGTAGACTCAAAAATATGAAAAATGTATTTCATATATATTTAATTTTAGACAAGACATATGTCTTGAAAAGTTGAAAAATATAGAGATTGATAAAACTAATACGGATGTGAATGACATTGATGTTAAGCTCAATTACTAGCTTATAAAACATGTCATATGTTACAATTTTTGTTAGTTTTATTATGGGAAGTAGGAGGAAATGACGCATGCAGAAAGCTTTTCGCAATGTGCTAGTTATCGTAATAATAGGCGTTATTATTTTTGGTCTATTTTCATATTTAAACGGTAATGGAAATATGCCGAAACAGCTTACATATAATCAATTTACTGAGAAGTTGGAAAAAGGTGACCTTAAAACTTTAGAAATCCAACCACAACAAAATGTCTATATGGTAAGTGGTAAAACGAAAAATGATGAAGACTATTCATCAACTATTTTATATAACAACGAAAAAGAATTACAAAAAATTACTGATGCTGCTAAAAAGCAAAACGGTGTAAAATTAACGATTAAAGAAGAAGAAAAACAAAGTGTCTTTGTGAGTATACTTTCAACATTAATTCCAGTTGTAGTCATAGCGTTATTATTTATTTTCTTCCTAAGCCAAGCACAAGGTGGCGGTAGTGGCGGTCGTATGATGAACTTTGGTAAATCTAAAGCAAAAATGTACGATAATAATAAACGTCGTGTTCGTTTCTCTGATGTAGCAGGGGCAGATGAAGAAAAACAAGAATTAATTGAAATTGTTGATTTCTTGAAAGATAATAAAAAATTCAAAGAAATGGGATCTAGGATTCCTAAAGGTGTCTTACTTGTTGGACCTCCAGGTACTGGTAAAACATTACTTGCTAGAGCGGTTGCAGGTGAAGCTGGCGCACCATTCTTCTCTATTAGTGGTTCAGACTTTGTAGAGATGTTTGTTGGTGTTGGTGCGAGCCGTGTTCGTGACTTATTCGATAATGCTAAGAAAAACGCGCCTTGTATTATCTTTATCGATGAGATTGATGCTGTTGGTCGTCAACGTGGTGCAGGTGTTGGTGGCGGTCATGATGAACGTGAACAAACCCTAAACCAATTATTAGTTGAAATGGATGGTTTCGGTGAAAATGAAGGTATCATTATGATAGCTGCTACAAACCGTCCTGATATCCTTGACCCAGCCTTATTACGTCCAGGTCGTTTTGATAGACAAATTCAAGTTGGTCGTCCAGATGTGAAAGGCCGTGAAGCAATTCTTCATGTTCATGCTAAAAACAAACCACTTGATGAAACGGTTGATTTAAAAGCAATTTCACAACGTACACCTGGTTTCTCAGGTGCTGATTTAGAGAACTTATTAAATGAAGCATCTTTAATTGCTGTACGTGAAGGTAAAAAGAAAATTGACATGAGAGATATCGAAGAGGCAACGGATAGAGTTATAGCCGGACCTGCTAAGAAATCTCGAGTTATTTCTAAGAAAGAACGTAATATTGTTGCTCATCACGAAGCTGGTCATACAATTATCGGTATGGTACTTGATGAGGCAGAAGTAGTGCATAAAGTTACTATTGTTCCACGTGGACAAGCAGGTGGTTATGCAATGATGCTACCTAAACAAGATCGTTTCTTAATGACTGAACAAGAGTTATTAGATAAAATCTGTGGTTTACTTGGTGGACGTGTATCAGAAGATATTAACTTTAACGAAGTATCAACAGGTGCTTCAAATGACTTCGAACGTGCAACACAAATCGCACGCTCAATGGTTACGCAATATGGTATGAGTAAAAAATTAGGACCATTACAGTTCGGTCATAGCAATGGTCAAGTATTCTTAGGTAAAGATATGCAAGGTGAGCCTAATTATTCAAGCCAAATCGCATATGAAATTGATAAAGAAGTTCAACGAATCGTTAAAGAACAATACGAACGTTGTAAACAAATTTTATTAGAGCACAAAGAACAATTAATTTTAATTGCTGAAACATTATTAACAGAAGAAACATTAGTTGCTGAACAAATTCAATCATTATTCTACGAAGGTAAATTACCTGAAATTGATTATGATGCAGCTAAAGTTGTTAAAGATGAAGATTCTGAATTTAATGATGGTAAATTCGGTAAATCTTATGAAGAGATTCGTAAAGAGCAATTAGAAGATGGACAACGTGACGAAAGTGAAGATCGTAAAGAAGAAAAAGATATTGCTGAGGATAAAAAAGAAGCTGATAAATCTGATGAAAAAGATGAACCAGCACATCGACAAGCCCCAAATATCGAAAAACCTTACGATCCAAATCACCCAGACAATAAATAATCGATTATATACAGTACCTCTTTCTATGATAAAGTTATAGAAAGGGGTACTTTTATCGTTTTTGAAAATACGTATTAGATTTTAAGTCGTTGAATTGTTATAGCAGAAAATAATTGTAAAACAAGTTACTTCATTATTTAGAATGATGGGTGTAGAATAAGAACAATTGTTGCATTTTATGAAGTAAAGTAATTTTTTAAATATAGAGTAATAGAGGAGATTGAAATAATGACACACGATTATATTGTTAAAGCATTAGCATTTGATGGAGAGATTAGGGCTTATGCTGCTTTGACAACTGAAACTGTTCAAGAAGCACAAACGAGACATTATACATGGCCGACAGCATCTGCTGCAATGGGAAGAACAATGACAGCAACAGCTATGATGGGCGCAATGTTGAAAGGTGATCAAAAATTAACTGTCACTGTAGATGGCCAAGGACCTATTGGACGAATTATTGCCGATGCAAATGCTAAAGGCGAGGTGCGTGCTTATGTAGACCATCCACAAACTCATTTTCCATTAAATGAGCAAGGTAAACTTGATGTAAGACGAGCAGTAGGGACAAATGGATCTATTATGGTTGTTAAAGACGTTGGAATGAAAGACTATTTCTCTGGAGCAAGTCCAATTGTTTCAGGAGAACTTGGTGAAGATTTTACTTATTATTATGCTACAAGTGAACAAACACCTTCATCGGTAGGTCTTGGTGTATTGGTAAATCCTGATAATACGATTAAAGCAGCAGGAGGATTTATCATTCAAGTTATGCCAGGTGCCAAAGATGAAACAATTTCAAAATTAGAAAAAGCAATTAGTGAAATGACACCAGTTTCTAAATTAATTGAACAAGGATTAACGCCAGAAGGATTACTAAACGAAATCTTAGGTGAAGACCATGTGCAAATTTTAGAGAAAATGCCTGTTCAATTTGAATGTAATTGTAGTCATGAGAAATTTTTAAATGCTATTAAAGGATTGGGCGAGGCTGAGATTCAAAATATGATTAAAGAAGATCATGGTGCTGAAGCAGTATGTCATTTCTGTGGAAATAAATATAAATATACTGAAGAAGAATTAAACGTGTTGCTAGAAAGTTTAGCGTAATTTAATTTAAATCAATACGCTAAAATGTTTATTTTTAGCGGTTTAGTGAAATGTAGAACTAAATAGTTGTATAATCCTTAGTAATTTTGTTTGCTTTCTAGAATTTATTTGATAAAATAATTCTATATCCGATAAATAAACTAAGATTTCAACAACTAACTAAAAAGGAGTGTTCTTAATGGCACAAAAACCAGTAGATAATATTACTCAAATTATTGGCGATACACCGGTAGTCAAATTGAGAAATGTAGTAGATGACAATGCAGCAGATGTTTATGTAAAATTGGAATATCAAAATCCAGGTGGTTCTGTAAAGGATAGAATTGCTTTAGCAATGATTGAAAAAGCAGAGCGAGAAGGCAAAATTAAACCTGGCGATACAATTGTAGAACCAACTAGTGGTAATACGGGTATCGGTTTAGCATTTGTATGTGCTGCTAAAGGATATAAAGCAGTATTTACTATGCCTGAAACAATGAGCCAAGAGCGTCGTAATTTATTAAAAGCATACGGTGCGGAATTAGTTTTAACGCCTGGATCAGAAGCGATGAAAGGTGCAATTAAAAAAGCTAAAGAATTAAAAGAAGAACATGGTTACTTCGAGCCACAACAATTTGAAAACCCTGCGAACCCTGAAGTTCATGAGTTAACTACAGGTCCTGAGTTATTACAACAATTTGAAGGGAAAACTATCGATGCGTTCCTAGCTGGTGTTGGTACTGGTGGTACGTTATCTGGTGTAGGTAAAGTTCTGAAAAAAGAATATCCTAACATCGAAATTGTTGCTATAGAGCCTGAGGCTTCTCCAGTATTGAGCGGTGGTGAGCCAGGTCCACATAAATTACAAGGTTTAGGTGCTGGATTTATTCCAGGCACTTTGAATACAGAAATCTATGACAGTATTATTAAAGTAGGAAATGATACAGCGATGGAAATGTCTCGTCGAGTTGCTAAAGAGGAAGGTATTTTAGCAGGTATTTCATCAGGTGCTGCGATTTATGCTGCCATTCAAAAAGCAAAAGAATTAGGAAAAGGTAAAACAGTAGTAACAGTATTGCCGAGTAATGGTGAACGCTACTTATCAACACCTTTATATTCATTCGATGACTAATTAATGTCATTTAAAAGAGTGAGTTATCTTTTTGAGATAACTTGCTCTTTTTTTCTACCATGTATAATTTTAAAAATATGAGCGTTAAATTAAACATTTTTCTGATAAAAACATCCAGTGAATGATAAGATAATAAACGTACATACTAATAACTAGTAAATCGCAGGAGTAAATTTTATTAGAGTTAAACAATACATAATTAAAGGGTGGTTAACATGACTAAAACAAAAATTATGGGCATATTAAACGTCACACCTGATTCATTCTCAGATGGTGGAAAATTTAATAATGTTGAATCAGCAGTAACTAGAGTGAAAGCGATGATGGATGAAGGTGCTGACATTATAGATGTTGGAGGTGTTTCAACGAGACCCGGCCATGAAATGGTTTCATTAGAAGAAGAGCTGAACAGAGTATTACCTGTTGTTGAAGCTATTGTCGGTTTTGATGTGAAAATTTCAGTCGATACATTTCGAAGTGAGGTTGCTGAAGCATGTTTAAAATTAGGCGTTGATATCATTAATGATCAATGGGCGGGGCTGTATGATCATCATATGTTCCAAATTGTAGCTAAATATGACGCGGAAATTATTTTAATGCATAATGGAAATGGTAATCGTGATGAACCGGTTGTCGAAGAAATGTTAACATCTTTGTTAGCACAAGCACATCAAGCTAAAATAGCTGGTATACCTTCAAATAAAATTTGGCTAGATCCAGGTATAGGTTTCGCTAAAACTAGAAATGAAGAAGCCGAAGTTATGGCAAGACTGGATGAACTTGTTGCAACAGAATATCCAGTTTTATTAGCGACAAGCCGGAAACGTTTCACTAAAGAGATGATGGGTTATGATACAACACCGGTTGAAAGAGATGAAGTAACTGCAGCTACGACTGCATATGGTATTATGAAAGGCGTTAGAGCAGTACGCGTTCATAATGTCGAGTTGAATGCTAAATTAGCTAAAGGTATAGATTTTTTAAAGGAGAATGAAAATGCAAGACACAATCTTTCTTAAAGGTATGCGCTTTTATGGATATCATGGTGCTTTATCAGCTGAAAATGAAATAGGGCAAATTTTCAAAGTGGATGTAACTTTGAAAGTAGACTTAGCTGAAGCTGGGCGTACTGATAATGTTATTGATACAGTTCATTATGGTGAAGTGTTCGAAGAGGTTAAATCAATTATGGAAGGTAAGGCCGTTAATTTACTTGAGCATCTAGCTGAACGTATTGCAAATCGTATAAATTCACAATATAATCGTGTAATGGAAACGAAAGTGAGAATCACTAAAGAAAACCCACCGATTCCGGGTCATTATGATGGAGTAGGTATCGAAATAGTGAGGGAGAATAAATGATTCAAGCATACTTAGGATTAGGTAGTAATATTGGTGATAGAGAAAGCCAGTTAAACGATGCTATAAAGATTTTGAATGAATATGATGGTATTAACGTATCTAATATTTCTCCGATTTATGAAACAGCACCAGTTGGGTATACTGAGCAACCTAACTTTTTAAATTTGTGTGTTGAAATTCAAACAACACTCACAGTATTACAACTGTTGGAATGTTGTTTGAAGACAGAAGAATGTTTACACCGTGTTAGAAAGGAACGATGGGGTCCTAGAACTTTAGATGTGGATATTTTGTTGTATGGAGAAGAAATGATAGATTTACCAAAACTGTCGGTGCCACATCCGAGAATGAATGAACGTGCATTTGTTTTAATCCCATTAAATGATATAGCAGCAAATGTCATAGAACCACGTTCGAAATTGAAAGTGAAAGATTTAGTTTTTGTCGATGACAGTGTAAAGAGATATAAATAATGTATTGTTGAGAACATTCATATTTATTGGGAATAGATGATTGATTATTGGAGATGTTTCCGCATTTTGATTATCTCTAAATGCATTTGATTTCGAATTAGTATATGATGATTCAGTATGTGTTAGAATTAAGTTATTTCATAAAATCAAAGTAAGCAATATTTGATAAATTGCTGTAATGTATTTGGGCTTTTGTTGAAGTTTGTGGAAGATAATTTTTATACATTTACTTAGGGTTGTATTAATGATAATCGTATTTTAAATGAATAAGTAATTCATAAACGAAAACAGAAATTGCTTTATTACATTTACAACCTCTTGTAAAATTAAAAAAGTGATAAAATTGATGTTATGAATATAAGAAAACATGCCACATCATAACTTTAAGGTGTAATGGTTAATGATAAAGTATTAGAAACATCGAAAGAGATGTATGTTGAGCAAAAATGTCTGATATTTTATAAAACTTTAAAGGAAAATGTTTGAGTGTACCAGTTGGAATACTAAAGGATTACAACAAGTTAAAGGAGAGAAAGTTATGTCAGAAGAAATGAATGACCAAATGTTGGTTCGACGTCAAAAATTACAAGAATTATATGATCTTGGTATAGACCCGTTTGGTTCTAAATTTGACCGTTCAGGTTTATCTAGTGATTTGAAAGAAGAGTGGGACCAGTATTCTAAAGAAGAATTGGTAGAAAAAGAAGCGGATAGTCATGTCGCTATAGCTGGACGATTAATGACTAAGCGTGGTAAAGGTAAAGCAGGATTTGCACACGTTCAGGACTTAGCTGGACAAATTCAAATTTACGTTCGTAAAGATCAAGTTGGCGATGACGAATTTGATTTATGGAAAAATGCTGATTTAGGCGATATCGTTGGTGTTGAAGGTGTAATGTTCAAAACAAATACTGGCGAATTATCGGTTAAAGCGAAGAAATTCACGCTACTAACTAAATCATTGCGACCATTACCAGATAAATTCCACGGTTTACAGGATATTGAACAGAGATATCGTCAAAGATATTTAGATTTAATTACGAACGAAGATAGCACTCGTACATTTATTAATCGTAGTAAAATCATTCAAGAAATGCGTAATTATTTAAATAATAAAGGTTTCTTGGAAGTAGAAACACCTATGATGCACCAAATTGCTGGTGGCGCAGCTGCTAGACCATTTGTAACACATCATAATGCATTAGATGCAACGTTATACATGCGTATTGCTATTGAGTTGCATTTAAAACGTTTAATTGTCGGTGGACTTGAAAAAGTATATGAAATTGGTAGAGTATTCCGTAATGAAGGTGTATCAACTAGACATAACCCTGAATTCACAATGATTGAATTATATGAAGCATATGCAGATTATCATGACATTATGGATTTAACAGAATCTATGGTGAGACATATTACCAATGAAGTATTAGGTTCTGCAAAAGTACAATACAATGGGGAAACGATTGATTTAGAATCTGCTTGGACTCGTTTGCATATTGTTGATGCTGTAAAAGAAGCTACTGGTGTAGATTTTTATGAAGTTAAAAGTGATGAAGAAGCTAAAGCTTTAGCTAAAGAACATGGTATTGAAATTAAAGATACAATGAAATATGGTCATATTTTAAATGAATTCTTTGAGCAAAAAGTTGAAGAAACACTTATTCAGCCAACGTTTATCTATGGTCATCCGACTGAAATTTCACCTTTAGCGAAGAAAAATCCTGAAGATCCTAGATTTACTGATCGTTTCGAATTGTTCATTGTAGGTAGAGAGCATGCAAATGCATTTACTGAATTAAATGATCCTATTGATCAAAAAGGTCGTTTTGAAGCGCAACTTGTTGAAAAAGCGCAAGGTAATGATGAAGCGCATGAAATGGATGAAGATTACATTGAAGCGTTAGAATATGGTATGCCTCCGACAGGTGGTCTTGGTATCGGTATTGATAGATTGGTTATGTTATTAACTGACTCTCCATCAATCAGAGACGTGTTATTATTCCCTTATATGAGACAAAAATAAATGACGTTGATTGTTAGTAAGAGCTCTCGTGTATACAACATGTGTATGCGAGGGTTTTCTTAATTATGGTAATTAGTTCGTGTTTGAATGTTTTTGATAGTAATAGTTAACGATAATGGTGCTATTTTTGACTGTTAAACAAGGTAGTTGGCTGATAGATGAAAATGACGATACGTATATAGAGTAGTTCGGATGAGAAATGTTAACGATAGACATTGAGATATCTTATAACAAAAATTGCTATATTAGTATAATTTATCTTAATCAGCTATAAAAGTACTTTAAAATTGTATAGAATGTGTATGGTTTTGTACATATGTGTATGATAGAATACTAAAAGTGTTATGAATTAGAGAGCACGAGAAATGTCAGTTTTGAAGAATAAAAAAGTTGATTAAAAGTGTTGACTTTATCAATTGAATGAAGTAATATATAAAAGTCGTCAAAAACAGACGAAACACACTAAAAGCTGATGTGACAAAGTTCACAACAAAGTGTAAAATTAACTATTGCACCTTATTAATTAAGCGTGTATCATAAATTAGTAAGTTATTTTGTCTGGTGACTATAGCAAGGAGGTCACACCTGTTCCCATGCCGAACACAGAAGTTAAGCTCCTTAGCGTCGATGGTAGTCGAACTTACGTTCCGCTAGAGTAGAACGTTGCCAGGCAAATGACAAATCGGAGAATTAGCTCAGCTGGGAGAGCATCTGCCTTACAAGCAGAGGGTCGGCGGTTCGAACCCGTCATTCTCCACCATTTATTCTTAGATATAGCCGGCCTAGCTCAATTGGTAGAGCAACTGACTTGTAATCAGTAGGTTGGGGGTTCAAGTCCTCTGGCCGGCACCATCTTTTGAGCCATTAGCTCAGCTGGTAGAGCATCTGACTTTTAATCAGAGGGTCAGAGGTTCGAATCCTCTATGGCTCATTACGATTTAATTTTTATATTTAGCAAAATAATGCAGAAGTAGTTCAGCGGTAGAATACAACCTTGCCAAGGTTGGGGTCGCGGGTTCGAATCCCGTCTTCTGCTCCATTATTTTGCCGGGGTGGCGGAACTGGCAGACGCACAGGACTTAAAATCCTGCGGTGAGAGATCACCGTACCGGTTCGATTCCGGTCCTCGGCACCATTTTAGCGCCCGTAGCTCAATTGGATAGAGCGTTTGACTACGGATCAAGAGGTTATGGGTTCGACTCCTATCGGGCGCGCCATTTTTAAATTAATTGAATAACGGGAAGTAGCTCAGCTTGGTAGAGCACTTGGTTTGGGACCAAGGGGTCGCAGGTTCGAATCCTGTCTTCCCGATTACTTCTTAAATTCCATTTTATGGGGGCTTAGCTCAGCTGGGAGAGCGCCTGCTTTGCACGCAGGAGGTCAGCGGTTCGATCCCGCTAGTCTCCACCATTTATTTTTTACACGATGAACATTGAAAACTGAATGACAATATGTCAACGTTAATTCCAAAAAACGTAACTATAAGTTACAAACATTATTTAGTATTTATGAGCTAATCAAACATCATAATTTTTATGGAGAGTTTGATCCT
>NZ_JACVZO010000024.1:0-39804 GCF_017151845.1 Staphylococcus sp. EG-SA-17 | reverse complement strand
TAACCCTTTAGGGTTGCTGGAATAGTAGTGCAGTTGGCTGACTTGTCAGTGCCCTTTTAGGGCTGGCCAGTAAGGAAGGCTTATAGCCGCAGAACAAACCACCCGTTCACACGGGTGGTTTTGATTTCTCTTTATACAATACAAATAAAAGTGGCTCTCAAATGGCACAGGCTTTAATAGGATCTATGTCAAATTGTACTGATGAGTTCAATATAGGAAGTTAAGCAACTATAGATTGTTTAACTTCTTTTTTTGGTATTACATTAATGATAATGACTATATTATCTGGGGTTATGTATTTGTTTAAACTTTTCTAATAAAATATTTGTAAAAGTTCTATTTTATTGTGCTTTATAGCAAGTCGATTCAATTTATCTATCTTAATGCCAATATGGATATTTTAATATTTACAATTTATTACATTATTAGTCACAGGATGTAATTAGTAATATTTTAAAATTAACATGACATTGATTAGTGAGTAGATTTTCAAATTTACTTTATTCCTTTTGTGGTTTGTTATATTTAGATTAAATTAGTCAACTAATCATTGTTAAAGTTAATTTTCTATAATATGATGAGTTTAATGTTCAAATTGGAGGTCGTTTATGAGTAACGCAAAGAATGCTGATAATAAGCAGTTTTTCAGTAAGATTTTAAATTCTATTGGTGCTGGTGTTGTTATTGCACTTGTTCCGAATGCTTTATTAGGTGAAGTATTAAAAATATTTAAAAGTGGTAATGAAATTTTAGAATTAACGTATCAGTTAGTGATACTAATTCAATCATTTATGGCATTTATTATTGGGGTTTTAGCTGCTCATCAATTTAAATTTAATGGCGCAGGTGCTGCTATAGTAGGTACATCAGCTATGATTGGTTCAGGTGCTGTTGTATATAGCAATAATAGTTTTATGTTAAAAGGTATAGGTGACATTATAAATACGAGTTTGGTTGTTATTATTGCATGTCTTATATATATGGTATTACAAAACAAACTTGGATCTTTTGAATTAATTATATTACCAGTTTTAGTACCTATCGTTAGTGGGGGTATCGGTCTAATCACATTACCTTACATTCGAAAAATTACTCAAGCAATTGGAAATGTAATTCATTCTTTTACAGACTTAAATCCGTTGTTAATGTCTATACTTATTAGTGTGGCATTTTCATTATTAATGGTAACACCAATATCGTTAGTAGCGATTGCAACTGCGATTAGTTTAAACGGACTAGGAAGTGGAGCAGCAAACCTAGGTATAGTGGCTGCCTGTGTTACTTTCTTATTTGGCTCATTGCGTGTCAATTCTATTGGTGTAAATGCAGTTTTACTCATAGGAGCTGCAAAAATGATGATCCCAGTTTACTTGAAAAATTTAATTATTTCGATACCATTGACTATAAATGGAATAATTACTGGAATCATTGCTTACGTTCTTCAGGTTAAAGGAACACCATTGTCTGCTGGATTTGGATACACAGGATTAGTTGGCCCAATAAATGCATTTAACCGAATGTCAGGTGATCCAACAATGAATATTATTTTATTAGCACTTGGTTATTTTGTCATACCATTTGTATCGGCATATATTGTTCATGAATTGTGTAAAAAATTCATTCCTATATATTCTAATGATATTTATAAATTTGAAGTTCCAAAACAATAATTTATAGCTTGATGACAAGAATAAGTTTTAATATATGATAAATATAGGCGTTACTGTCAATAAGATATTGATAGTAGCGCTTTTTTTGATTGATTTTATAATGAAAGAATTGTTCGCGTATAATAGACGATTTTTTAAGTACAGTCTTTTAAAAAGAAGCTTTTCTTTATATTGATAAAAATACATTTATAAAACACTATTGCATCAAAATGTATTAATATGTATAATTATGAATATTAATTAGGGAGGGCTGTATAAATGAAGTGTTTAATTAGGTTTATATTAGTATTAGGGTTGTTAATTAGCAGTGCTATGGTGTATATCAATCCCACAGCACATGCTGAACAAGATCAAACATGGGAGAAGATTAAAGAACGCGGTGAACTTAGAGTGGGTCTTTCTGCAGATTATGCACCAATGGAATTTGAGCATACAGTTAATGGTAAGACTGAGTATGCAGGTGTAGATATTGATTTAGCTAAAAAAATTGCGAAAGATAATAATTTAAAATTAAAAATCGTCAATATGTCATTTGATAGTTTGTTAGGAGCTCTTAAAACTGGAAAAATTGATATTATTATTTCCGGAATGACTTCAACGCCTGAACGTAAGAAGCAAGTTGATTTTTCAGATTCATATATGATGACTAAAAATATCATGCTTGTAAAGAAAGATAAAGTTAATGAATATAAAGATATCAAAGACTTTAATAATAAAAAAGTAGGGGCACAAAAGGGAACTGAACAAGAAAAAATCGCTCAAACCGAAATTGAAAATGCATCTATTACTTCATTAAGCCGTTTACCAGACGTTATATTAGCTCTGAAAAGTGGAAAGGTTGAAGGTGCTGTAGTTGAAAAACCTGTAGCAGAAGCATATTTAAAACAAAATCCTAAATTAGGAATTTCCAATGTGAAATTTAATGAAGAAGAAAAAGATACAGTGATAGCAGTGCCAAAAGATTCACCAAAATTATTGTCACAAATTAATAAAACGATTAAAGAGGTTAAAGATAAAGGATTAATCGATAAATATATGACTAATGCTGCAAATGCGATGAATGATGACAGTGGTTTTATTTCTAAGTATGGTAGTTTTTTCTTGAAAGGAATTAAGATTACAATATTAATTTCACTTATCGGTGTTGCATTAGGTTCTATTTTAGGTGCATTCGTTGCGTTAATGAAATTAAGTAAAATAAAAATTATTTCATGGATTGCTTCTATCTATATCGAAATATTAAGAGGAACACCAATGTTAGTTCAAGTATTTATCGTATTCTTTGGTATAACTGCTGCATTAGGACTAGACATTTCAGCTCTTGTTTGTGGAACAATTGCATTAGTTATTAATTCTTCAGCTTACATTGCTGAAATTATTCGTGCAGGTATAAATGCTGTTGATAAAGGCCAAATGGAAGCCGCACGTAGTCTAGGTTTGAATTATAGACAAACGATGAAAAGTGTAATTATGCCACAAGCAATTAAAAATATTTTACCAGCTTTAGGTAATGAATTTGTCACTTTAATTAAAGAATCATCTATTGTGTCAACAATTGGAGTTGGCGAAATTATGTTTAATGCACAAGTGGTTCAAGGTATTTCATTTGACCCATTCACACCATTACTAGTGGCAGCAGCATTATACTTTGTCTTAACATTTGTACTTACACGCATTATGAACATGATTGAAGGGAGATTGAATGCCAGTGATTAAAATAAACAATCTTAATAAAGTTTTTGGAGATAATGAAGTTTTAAAAGATATCAATCTTGAAATCAATCAAGGGGAAGTAGTAGCAATAATAGGTCCATCTGGTAGTGGTAAAAGTACATTGTTAAGATGTATGAATTTATTAGAAGTACCCACTAAAGGTCAAGTGATTTTTGAAGGCAATGACTTAACGGAAAAAGGGACACAAGTAGATAAACTACGACAAAAAATGGGTATGGTATTTCAAAACTTCAACCTATTTCCACATAAAAAAGTTGTCGATAATATTATTTTAGCTCCTAAATTATTAAAGAAAGATAATAACGATGAATTGCATAAGGAAGCATTGTCGTTATTAGATAAAGTGGGATTAAAAGAAAAAGCAGATGTATATCCGAATCAATTATCAGGTGGTCAAAAACAAAGGGTAGCAATTGCAAGAGCTTTAGCAATGCATCCAGATGTTATTTTATTCGATGAACCAACTTCAGCATTAGATCCTGAGGTGGTTGGTGATGTATTAAAAGTAATGAAAGACCTAGCCAAAGAAGGTATGACCATGGTGGTTGTGACACATGAAATGGGATTTGCCAAAGATGTAAGTGACAAAGTTATATTTATGGCAGATGGCGTTGTCGTAGAGTCAGGCACACCAGTCGAAATATTTGAACAACCGCAACATGAAAGAACACAAAATTTCTTAGCAAGAGTATTATAACAACCTAACGAAGCTTGAATATATGATGCGCACCACAAAGTTATATCATATATTCAAGCTTTTTATTATTAAAATCATGGAAATGAAACCTCAATATGAATAATGGTTGTGTTAAAATAACATAGTATTATTTTATGGGGGGCATACGATTGGATACAAAGCAGTTAAAGCAAGATATCATTGACTATGCATATACAATTGGTATCGACAGTATTGGATTTACTACTGCCGATCCCTTTGATGAATTGAAGCAAAAGCTAGAAGCATATCATGCAAATGGTTATGCCTCAGGATTTGAAGAATCTGATATTGCTTTACGAACGGAGCCTAAATTATCTTTACCAACAGCAAGGTCAATCATAGCAATTGCAGTTGGTTATCCTAACAAACTGAAAGGTGCACCTAAGAGTGTTAGAGGTGATCGCAGAGGCTTATTTGCTAGAGCATCGTGGGGTCAAGATTATCATACAATTATGCGTAAACGATTAGACATGTTAGCTGCATTTATTGAATCTAAAGTTCCAGATGTTGAAATCAAATCTATGGTAGATACGGGTGTATTATCAGATAGGGCAGTAGCAGAACGTGCAGGTTTAGGATTTGTTGGTCGTAATGGCTTTGTCATCAATCCTAAACTAGGAACATGGACATACCTCGGTGAAATGTTAGTCAGTATACCTTTTGAACCTGATGATCCATTATTAGATAGCTGTGGTGATTGTACAATTTGTGTTGATCGTTGTCCAACAAGTGCATTAGTTGGAAATGGCCAATTAAATAGTCAGAAATGCATTAGTTTTTTAACACAAACAAAAGGCTATATGCCTGACCAATATCGTTATAAAATTGGGAATAGATTATATGGTTGCGATACGTGTCAACAAGTTTGCCCGAAAAATAGAGGTATTAATACCGAACAAGATGACATCATTTTGGAACCAGAAATTTTAAAGCCAAGATTGGTACCTTTACTACGTATGTCTAATAAAGAATTCAAACAAACATATGGTCACCTTGCAGGTGCTTGGCGTGGTAAAAAGCCGATACAACGAAATGCTATTTTAGCATTAGCGCATTTTAATGAAGTGGATGCAATTCCAGAATTGAAAAAAGTTGCAACAACAGATGAAAGACCGATGATTCGAGCAACTGCTTATTGGGCCATTGGTCAAATTCTTGGGGAAGAAGCAAGAGATTTTATCAATGCTAATTATGATCAAGAGGATGCAGAAGTTCAGAATGAAATGATAAAAGGATTAGACACAAGGAGAGAATAGTAATATGACAAATCATATCGTTTTATATCAACCAGAAATCCCAGCTAATACTGGTAACATTGCACGTACGTGTGCAGGTACAAACACACATTTACATTTAATTAAACCTCTTGGATTTAGAACTGATGATAAAATGTTAAAAAGAGCCGGTTTAGATTATTGGGAATTTGTGAATATTACGTATCATGATAGTATTGAAGCATTTTTTGAAGCCACAAATGGCGAGTATTACTTATTAACAAAATTTGGTAAAAAGACTTATAGTGATTTTGATTTTTCAAATCATGACAAAGATTTTTACTTCATTTTTGGAAAAGAGACGACAGGATTACCAGACTGGGTGAAAGAGAAATATCAAGACACAGCATTAAGAATTCCTATGAGTGAACATATTCGTTCATTAAATTTATCAAATACTGCTGCGTTGTTAATTTATGAAGCGTTACGTCAACAAGATTTTCCGGGATTGAATTAAAATTTACTCATTTTCATTATAAAAATGATGCTTAAGTGCTATATTTAGAGTATAAGCATGTTAAAGTTAAATGGTTTGATATATTGAAAGTTAGGGTATAATAATTATTAATATCGCCGTTTTTATGTAAAATGCAAACTAAGAGGAGTGTAGAAATCATGGCAATGAACTTTAAAGTCTTTGACAATAGTCAACTTGTAGCAGAATATGCTGCTGATATTATTAGAAAGCAATTTAACAATAATCCTACTACAATTGCAGGTTTTCATTTAGATACAGATCAAGCGCCAGTTCTAGATGAATTAAAGAAAAATGTTGAAAAACATGCTGTTGATTTTAGCCAAATAAATATTTTAGATTATGACGATAAAAAATCATATTTCGAAGCGTTAGGTGTACCAGCAGGTCAAGTTTATCCAATTGCTTATGAAAAAGATGCAATCGAATTAATCGCTGATAAGATTAAAACTAAAGAAAATAAAGGGAAATTAACATTACAAGTTGTTTCTATCGATGAGCAAGGTAAGTTAAATGTTAGTATTCGTCAAGGACTAATGGAAGCAAGAGAAATTTTCTTAGTAGTGACAGGTGCTAATAAACGAGATGTAGTTGAAAAATTATATCAAGAAAATGGTAAAACAAGCTTCGAACCAGCCGATTTAAAAGCACATAGAATGGTAAATGTTATTCTTGATAAAGAAGCGGCTGCAGGTTTACCTGAAGATGTTAAAGCTTACTTTACGTCACGCTTTGCTTAATTAAAAATCTGTGAGGTATTGATTATGTCTAAAGACAAAGATCCAAAATTAAATTATCATGAAGAAGAAAACAGTATGGTAACTGATTTTGAAGATTTAAAAGAATTAAGTAAAGAAATGGAACAAATTTCCGATCAAAATGATCAAGAAAAAAATTCTGAAGAAGACAGTCAGTAAAGTATTATAATTGTGTAATATTCAGCTATTTATCATGTAAACAATGTATAGTATAGAACATATATCAAATAGGATTGATTATCTTGAATATGAAGTTAGGTAGCATTTTGTTACCTAGCTTTTTTATAATATTCATAGAAGCTGACTTTCCGCCAGCTTCTGTGTTGGGGCACCGCCAACTCGCATTGTCTGTATAAATTGGAAATCCGATTTCGCTATGTTGTGGCCCCGCCAACTTGCATGTTATTGTAAGCTGACTTTCCACCAGTTCCTGTGTTGTGGCCGTTTCCCCAACTTGCATCATCTGTAGAAATTAGAAATCCGATTTCACTATGTTGGGCCTCGCCAACTTGCATGAAATAGTAAGCTGACTTTCGGCCAGCTTCTATGTTTGTGGCCCGCAGTCAACTACTGCCAATATAACTTTGTAGAGAATAGAACATTGATTTGTGCACCAGACATAGTAATATATCAAAAGTTCAATTTTAAATATTAAAACACCATTTAAACGGAATTGATAATTAATTACTCCAGACATAATTGAAAGAAGTCATCTATCAGTAATATTTTTAACGAAATCATTAAACCGCGTTTCTTAATATGCCAAGATTATGATATGCTATTGAAGAATGAAATTAGAGGAGATTTATATATTTATGTTAGGAAAATACTGGATTCAATTATTGATAGCAACAGTTATTATAAGTTTAATATCAATTAAAGCTTTTCCATTGGCAATTGGGGCATTATATTTACCTGTTATTTTCAAAGTAATAAAATTACAACTCAATTTATCAAAAGGATTAATCGATGATGTTAATGCGCAAACATTCATTAAAAGTAATCAATCAGGTATTGTAATAAGTGTTATTTGTTGTTTATTAATAACAGGAATATTGTATTATACACTTGATGGGTTTTATGCGAGTTTAACAGGAGTTTTAGGTACGCTTGTTGCTTTAAATCCATATACGACAATTGTTAGTGCTGTATTATATATACTTACAGCTATTGCTACGGTTGAAGCTACTAAAACAAAGTATCGTAATTAAACTTAGTTCAACAATAACTAAATAATGATAGATAACACACTAATCGTATGACCGTATCACTGTAATAAAGGGTGAGTACGTGCGATTAGTGTATTTTTATTTCAAATTATGAAAACGTTTTAATCATAAATTGCTCAATTAAATTATTTAATGATATACTACAGTTAAATAAACAGTGATAAGGGGAGAAATTGAATGTCAGTAAGAATTGAACATGATACTTTTGGAGAAATAGAAGTACCTGCAGATAAATATTGGGGTGCTCAAACAGAAAGAAGTAAACGCAATTTCCCAGTTGGTAAAGAGCGTATGCCAATCGAAGTAGTTTATGGTTTTGCACAACTAAAGCGTGCAGCAGCATTAGCTAATTTTGATTTAGGAAAATTAAGCGAGGCAAAGAAAGATGCCATTGTATACGCATGTGATCAAATTTTATCAGGTGAATTAGATGAACACTTCCCACTAGTTGTATGGCAAACAGGAAGCGGTACACAAAGTAATATGAATGTGAACGAAGTAGTAAGTTATGTTGCTAATATGTATTTAAAAGATCATCAAAGTGATGAAAGTATCCACCCAAATGATGATGTAAATAAATCACAAAGTTCGAATGATACATTCCCAACTGCTATGCACGTTGCATTATATCAAGAGGTTGAAACAAAATTAGAACCTGCATTAAAACTTTTAAGAAATACTTTGAAAGAAAAAGAAGACAAATTTGATTCAATTATTAAAATTGGTCGTACACATTTACAAGATGCAACGCCGATCAAACTAGGACAAGAGATTAGTGGCTGGCGTTATATGCTTGACCGTTGCGAAATAATGTTATCTGAATCTAAGAAGCACATTTTAAATCTAGCCATTGGTGGTACGGCTGTTGGTACTGGTATTAATGCGCATCCTGAATTTGGTGATAAAGTGGCACAGTATATTTCTGAAAATACGGGTTATCCATTTGTATCTTCTGAAAATAAATTCCATGCATTAACAGCACATGATGAAGTAGTACAACTACATGGAACATTGAAGGCGCTAGCAGGAGACTTAATGAAAATTGCTAATGATGTGAGATGGTTGGCTTCAGGGCCACGAGCTGGTTTGGCAGAAATTTCTATCCCTGAAAATGAACCAGGTTCATCAATTATGCCTGGTAAAGTTAATCCTACACAATGTGAAATGTTAACAATGGTTGCAGTCCAAGTAATGGGTAATGATACAGTTGTTGGCTTCGCAAGTTCACAAGGTAACTTTGAATTGAATGTTTATAAACCAGTTATTATGCATAATACACTACAATCAATTTACCTTTTAGCTGATGGTATGGAAACATTTAATAACAATTGTGCAGTGGGCATTGAACCAATCGAAGAGAATATTGATAATTATTTAAATCAATCATTAATGTTAGTTACTGCATTAAATCCACATATTGGTTATGAAAAAGCTGCTCAAATTGCTAAGAAAGCCCATAAAGAAGGTTTAACTTTAAAAGAATCTGCAATTCAAACTGGATATGTTACAGAAGAACAATTTGAAGCATGGATTAAACCAGAAGATATGGTAGATCCTCATTAATTAAATATTAATATAAAATAAAGTTTGGGCATTACAGGTAGATGTAGTGTTCAAGCTTTATTTTTTGTCTATGTCAAATTGAACTTATAAGTCTGATTTGATATAGAGCCATGAAAAGGAAAAACTTTTCATGGAGTCCGTTTTATTATAGAACCTATTTTTTATATGATGAATTGTTGTACATGTATTGGCCAAACAACCTGTGATAAAAATCTTATGATGTCATGTATTGTCCATAGATACACGTAACGCAGTTGAAAAAGACTACAAGTCATTATCCAAGGATGTTATAAAATGAATAATTACTAAAATATCAAAATATAAAATCTTAAGCATCGTAAAAAACAAAAAAACCGAACATCTGAAAAAATTAATAATTTTCCATCTATCCGATTTAAGTTGATACTTGATTTAGTTACAATGCGGTATTGCATGTTTAAATATCATGCAAAACTAATCAAATTAGTCATCCAAAGAAACGGAAATGACTTCCTTAGTTAAGGGATGCACAAACTCTATTTTGTAACTTTCAAGTTCTAATTGTCTTAACGTTGAATCACCGTATAAAGGATCACCAATAACTGGGTGACCAATTTCAGCTAAATGCACACGAATTTGATGAGTACGTCCAGTATCCAACTTGATTTCAAGTTGGCACACAGTTTCTTTTATCATTTTTGAAGTTAAAATGTGTGTAATTGCACGCTGTCCAGTAGGAGACACACGTCGTTTATTCGAATGGAATTTATCTTTACCAATTGGCATATCAATCGTTTGTGGTTTTAAAGGTAAAAGTGCTTTAACATTTGCTTTGTATATCCGCGTAATATCATTGTCTTCTAACATGCGATCAAGAATTTTTTTCATTAAAGGATTTTTAGCAACAATTAATAATCCTACTGTTTCCTGGTCCAGTCGATGAATTGGTTCGACATAATCGCTATCAACCGTGTAAATCACATGATTCATTAAAGTATTGCTTTCTTTTAAATCATTAGGGTGGGTCTTAACACCTTTAGGTTTCATTACGATTGCCATATCATCGTCTTCGTATTTAATTTGTGCATAACGATAACTTGGAACATAATTACTTTTTTCATCGGTGGTTGGGACAAATACATCGTCGCCAGTATGCACTTTATCCATTAATCGCGCAGGTTTATCATTAATAGTAATATCTTTAGACATATTTAAATGATGTAAATCTTTTTTAGGTACCTTAAGTTGTTGGAAAATATCTCGTAAACTTAAGTCATTAAAGTTTTCTGGTATTTTAAATTTCATAAAATCCTCCTATAGTCTTTAATATCATATCACAAATCAGTTCTCCGAAATATAACTATTAAGTAATCAAGGCCATTTTATCATGTTCACGTCTAAGATTTAAAAATATAATAACTCAATGTATAATAGTTAATACACGTAAAAATGAATTGGAGCGATTTGATGGAACAAAGGACGCGACTAGCTTTATTAAAAGAGATTGCCGAATTTTTAAACGAAGAAACTGAAATGTATAGCATGACCCAAGGTGCGTTAAAATATTTAATTGAGGGCAGTAATTTCACGACAGGCTGGATATTTTTCATCAATAGCGTAGGTGAACATGAACTTGTATCACATGTGGCTTTACCACAATCTTTGACAGCAGACCACTGTCACTATATTAAAGATGGGTCTTGTTGGTGTGTGAAAGCATTTAATCAAGGTAGGCTAATGAAAGCGTCGAATATCGTCAATTGTTCTCGTATTAACTTAGCCTCTAAAGCATTTCCTAGCCAAAATGACAATATTACACATCATGCAACGGTACCACTTAAATCGGGTCAAGAACAATTCGGCATTTTAAATGTAGCGTCACCAAATACTGAAATATATAGTGATGAAGATTTAGAGTTGCTAGAGTCTGTCGCATTTCAATTAGGGTCAGCCATCAAACGTATTTATTTAACAGACCGTGAAAAAGAAGCAGCAAAAATTAATGAACGTAATCGTTTAGCTAGAGATTTACATGATTCAGTAAATCAAATGTTATTTTCTGTAAAACTAACAGCACATGCTGCGTATGGCGTGTCAAACGAATCCATCGCTAAACAAGCATTCAAGACGATTGAGGAAACGAGTCAAAATGCCGTTAATGAAATGCGTGCATTGATTTGGCAACTTAAGCCAGTTGGACTTGAGCAAGGTTTAATTCATGCTTTGACAGCATATAGTAAATTAATGCATATACAATTAAATGTAAATGTAGAAGGTTTAATCGATTTATCTAATGAAATCGAAGAAAACATATACAGAGCATTACAAGAGTGTATTAATAATGTTAAGAAACATGCTGATACGAATAAAATGGATCTTACATTAAAACAAATGAACGATATACTATATATTGACGTGATTGATTATGGTCAAGGATTTGAGATCGATAATGTTCAGATAGCTTCATCACACGGTATAAATAACATAAAACAAAGAGTTAAATTATTAAGAGGTAAAGTGACCTTTCATTCTCAGCCAACAAAGGGTACACAAATACAATTCACAATTCCTATAAAATAGCTTGATTTAAGGAGATAACCCATGAACAAAGTAATATTAGTAGATGACCATTATATTGTGCGACAAGGATTGCGATTTTTATTATCCACGATTGAAAACATAGAAGTTTTACAAGACTTTGCAGATGGAGAAACATTTTTAGAATATTTAAAAGAGCATGAGCACCCTGATATTGTGCTATTAGATTTAGTGATGCCTGGCATGAATGGTATTGAAATTACGGAATATATTAAGGCACATTATCCGGATATAAAAGTTTTGGTATTAACAAGTTATGTTGATGATGAACATGTAATTTCAGCAATCAATAAAGGTGCTGATGGTTATGAAATGAAAGACGTTGAGCCTCAGCAATTAATTGAAACTATTAGACGAGTTATGAACGGTGAAAAAATGATACATCCTAAGGCACAAGATGTATTCGAAACAGTTAGCCAAAAACCACACTACACGAATAAGTTGTCAAAGAGAGAAATTGAAGTGTTACGTGAAATGGTTAAAGGTAAAACAAATAAAGAGATTGCAGAAACTTTATTTGTATCTGAAAAAACAATTAAAACACATGTCAGTCATATATTTAGTAAATTACAAGTTAGCGATCGTACACAAGCAGCAATTTATGCAATGGAAAATAAGTTGATTTAGAATGAGCTTTTAAATATTTGTCGAAAATTAGACAATTTTTAATCTGATTTTGATGAATTTTTTATAGCGATAGGGTTTATTATACAGTTTTCTTTGTAAATTTGATATCATTATAAAAGTGTAAGTTTTATCAAATCTAGTGATTATGCATAAAATTTTACATCATTTACTTTCGCTTCATTATAAAGTAAACTTAACTCTTGTTGACTTGATCAAAATTTAATACAAATGTGAAATTGACTCTTTTCATTTTATTAAAAATATATTAAGATGTAATCTGTGTTTCAAGAAATGTGTATTATTGCAATTTCTTGTGTCCGGATAAAATTCCCCAAACAGAAAGGTAGATAACAGAATGGATAGACAGAGTTTTACAGATTTAATTCAAACAAAATTTAAAATGGTTCGTATAGAGGCTGGTTATACGCAAGATACTATGGCGCAAACAATTGGACTTTCTAAAAAGACTTTAGTACAAATCGAAAAAGAGAGAGTATTACCAAACTGGACAACTTGTATTTCAATTTGTGCATTATTCAGAGACTCTGAAGTATTAAACAGTACATTTGGCTGTGATCCATTAGAAATCGTTCAAACAATTTCAAGAAATCACTGTGCATATCCAAACCATGCACCAACAAGTGATATTTATTGGAATAACATTGAGACTCGTAATGGGTACATTTTACAAAGTAACAAAGTAAGCAATATTTATCGTGTATTAAATCCAGATAACCAACCAATTTTCGGTACTTCTAAAATGAGAGAAGCTGAAACATACTTTAACAGAAATGCTAAAGAAGAATTAGTACATATCTAGGCCTATATACTTTTAATAAATAATAAAAGCGATGTGACACACCTGTTTCGAGAGGTGAGGCATCGCTTTTTGTATGTAAACTAATAATAAATTGAGCAGAAAGTGAAATGATTAATGAATTAAAAAATAAAAATAGTGGTATAATGAATAACTATGTTGTCACAAAGGAGTCAAAATTATGAATGCACTATTTATTATCATATTTATGATTGTAGTAGGGGCGATAATTGGTGGCATTACTAATGTAATTGCAATTAGAATGCTGTTTCACCCCTTTAAACCATACTATATATTTAAATTTAGAGTCCCATTTACACCAGGTTTAATACCGAAAAGACGCGAAGAAATTGCAACTAAAATTGGTCAAGTGATTGAAGAGCATTTGCTTACAGAAACTTTAATTAATGAAAAATTAAAAAGCGAGCAATCACAGCAAGCAATAGAATCTATGATTCAACAACAGTTACAAAAGTTGACGAAAGATCAATTGTCAATAAAACAAATTACTTCTCAACTCGATATTGATTTAGAACAAGTATTACAAACTAATGGAAATCAATATATTGAATCACAATTGAATAATTATTATACAAAGCATCAAAACCAAACAATAGCATCTTTATTGCCAAATCAACTTGTAACATTTTTAGATCAGCATGTAGATAACGCAACAGACTTATTATGTGATCGTGCAAGAAATTATTTATCATCTGCAAAAGGCACACAAGATATTAACGATATGTTGGATACTTTTTTTAATGAGAAAGGTAAGTTAATTGGTATGTTGCAAATGTTTATGACAAAAGAGAGCATTGCAGATCGAATTCAACAAGAACTTATACGTTTAACATCTCACCCTAAAGCAAGAACAATTGTGACATCGTTAATTACCAATGAATATCAAACTTTTAAAGATAAACCATTGAATGAACTGTTAGATGCGGCGCAGTTTAATGAAATCGCTGAAAATCTATCAGTGTATGTAACAACATATGCTAGCAAACAAGCGAATAAGCCAGTGGTTACGTTAATGCCTCAATTCGTTGATTATTTAGAAGGTCAACTCTCTAGCAAATTAGCAAATTTAATCATTGAACAATTATCGATTCACTTATCTACAATTATGAAAAAAGTGGATTTACGAGGATTAATTGAAGAACAAATTAATACGTTTGACTTAGATTATATTGAAAAATTAATTATTGAAATTGCTAACAAAGAACTAAAGTTGATTATGTCATTAGGTTTCATTTTAGGTGGTATTATTGGATTTTTCCAAGGTTTGGTTGCAATCTTTGTCTAAAAAAGCGAGATGTGGTAAAGTAATATCGAACGTTTTAATAAACATCACAACAAAGGAGTGCTATAACCATGGCAGTAAATTTATATGATTATGCAAATCAATTAGAACAAGCTTTAAGAGAAAGCGAAGAATACAAAGCAATCAAAGAAGCATTCGCTAATGTAAAAGCTAACGAAGAATCTAAAAAGTTATTCGACGAGTTCCGTGAAACTCAAATTAACTTCCAACAAAAACAAATGCAAGGTGAAGAAATTGCTGAAGAAGATTTACAAAAAGCGCAAGAACAAGCGCAAGCAATTGAAAAAGATGAAAACATCTCTGCATTAATGAATGCTGAACAAAAAATGAGTCAAGTATTCCAAGAAATCAACCAAATTATCGTTAAACCATTAGACGAAATTTACGCTGACTAATATTAAAATAATATTTTTCAATCCTTTAAATAGAGGAATAGACTGCCGACAGAGTCCGAGACTTTGTGGGTAGTTTTTTTAGTTTTGATAACGGAAGTTAGAGGCTCTCTGTCAAATTGGGCAGATGCGTTCAGTATCGGAATTTAGGCTAGTAAACGTGTCCTAACTTCCTTTTTGCATTTTGGAGTTTAAAGTTTTCAACATAATACTATTAGTTCGGTCATGTATCGGACTGATGAAAAAGTGTTTCACTTTTAATGACTCATTAAGAACGGCCTGAAAATGTTTGACGTATTAAGTGCAATGATAGTTTTGACATTTAGCTTCTAATTGGTCATTACTGCCGAGCAGAACTAGTAGAGTAATCATGTAAATCTTTAATGTATCAGTTGGTTCACCAGCAGAGTTAACAGCTACAGAAATTGAATTTCCGACTGAAATTTTTGAAAAAAATCAACGCACGCTACAAATAAAATTTTAAACTGTTATAAATGTGTCTCAATTTCATATGTTCATCGACGATATGAAGCGTATTATGGTAAAATGAAGAAATAATAAACTTGTTAATAAATAAAACATCACGATTTGACTAAAGCACTTTATTATTGTGTAGATAATAGTTTTTTAACGAAATAAAAATGGCGACTGGTTTTAATAAATCAGCTAATGAATCACTACACCTATAAGTATGAATATAGTGATTAGAATGCTTTGTATAGTTGGATTTTGCAAAATTGATGTTAGAACCTTTAATTAAGGAGATATGGATGTATGGTTAAATTTATTCATTGTTCGGATTTACATTTAGATAGTCCTTTCAAATCTAAGAGTCATATAAGCCCTAAAATTTTTGAGGATGTTCAAAAAAGTGCTTATGAAAGTTTTAAAAATATTGTAGATATTGCATTACAACAAGATGTTGATTTTGTAATTATCGCGGGTGATTTATTTGATAGTGAAAACAGAACATTACGTGCTGAAATTTTCTTAAAACAGCAATTTGAACGTTTACAAAATGAACAAATCTTTGTTTATGTTTGTCATGGTAATCACGACCCTTTATCATCAAAGATTTCATCAAACTGGCCAGATAATGTTTCTGTATTTTCAAATAAAGTTGAGACGTATGAAGCAATTACTAAATCGGGTGAAACAATTTATATTCACGGATTTAGTTATGAAAATAGAGCAAGTTATGAGAACAAGATTGATGAATATCCATCAAGTCAAGGCCAAAAAGGCATACATATTGGTGTCTTGCATGGTACGTACAGTAAATCTTCAGTTAACGAAAGATATACCGAGTTCATTTTAGAAGATTTAAACAGTAAATTGTATCATTATTGGGCTTTAGGTCATATACATGAACGTCAACAATTAAGTGATATGCCTGTAATTAACTATTCAGGTAATATTCAAGGTAGACATTTTAATGAGCAAGGTGAAAAAGGTTGCTTATTAATCGAGGGTGACCACTTAAAATTAAAAACTAAATTTTATCCTACACAGTATATTAGATTTGAAGAAGCAACTATTGAAACGGATAAGACATCTAAGCAAGGTTTATACGAGGTCATTCAAAACTTTAAAGAACAAGTGAGAGAAGAAGGAAAAGCCTTTTATCGTTTAACGCTTGTTATTAATAGTGAGACATTAATTTCACCTCAAGATTTATTACAAGTTGAAGAAATGATTACAGATTATGAAGAAAACGAAAATCAATTTGTATATATTGATGAGTTAAAAATACAATATGCACAAAATGATGAGTCACCTTTAGTTAATGAATTTTCAGCGGAATTATTAGTCGATCAAACTGTTTTTGATAAAGCGATGTCAGATTTATATTTAAATCCAAGGGCATCTAAGTTCCTAGACGATTATGGAACATTCGACCATACAGCATTAGTTAATCGTGCTGAAGAAATATTAAAAGCTGAAATGAGAGGTGAACAAAATGATAATTAAATCACTTGAAATTTATGGTTACGGTCAATTTGTTCAACGTAAAATTGAATTTAATAAAAACTTCACTGAAATTTTTGGTGAAAATGAAGCGGGTAAATCGACGATTCAAGCATTTATCCATTCGATATTATTTGGTTTTCCAACTAAAAAGTCTAAAGAGCCAAGACTAGAACCACGTCTAGGTAACCAATACGGTGGTAAATTAGTACTTATTCTTGATGATGGCTTAGAGATTGAAGTTGAACGAATTAAAGGCAGTGCTCAAGGTGATGTGAAAGTATATTTACCTAATGGTGCTGTGCGTGATGATGCTTGGTTACAAAAGAAACTTAATTATATTTCTAAAAAGACATATCAAGGTATCTTTTCATTTGATGTACTAGGGCTTCAAGATATTCATAGAAATCTAAATGAAAAACAATTGCAAGATTATTTATTACAAGCAGGGGCTTTAGGATCAACTGAATTCACGTCAATGCGCGAAGTGATTAATCGTAAAAAAGATGAATTATATAAAAAATCAGGTAAAAATCCGATCATTAATCAACAAATTGAGCAATTAAAACAACTAGAAAGTCAAATTCGTGAAGAAGAAGCTAAGCTAGAAACATATCATCGCTTAGTAGATGATCGTGATAAATCATCACGTCGATTAGAGAATTTAAAACATAATTTAAATCAATTATCAAAAATGCATGAAGAAAAACAAAAAGAGGTTGCTTTACATGATCATTCACAAGAATGGAAGTCTCTAGAACAACAGTTAAATATTGAGCCAATCACATTCCCAGAAAAAGGTGTAGATCGTTACGAAAAAGCACGAGCGCATAAGCAATCGTTAGAAAGAGATATTGGTTTAAGAAATGAGCGTTTAGCCCAACTTAAAGAAGAAGCGACTCAATTAGAGCCAGTTAAACAATCTGATATTGACGCCTTCATTAGTTTGAATCAACAAGAAAATGAAATTAAAAATAAAGAATTTGAACTTACTGCAATCGAAAAGGATATTGCGAATAAACAACGTGATAAAGATGAATTGCAAGCAAATATTGGTTGGTCTGAAACGCATCATGACGTAGATAGCTCTGAGGCAATGAAAAGTTATGTCAGTGAGCAAATCAAGAATAAACAAGAACAAGCGGCATACATTAAACAATTAGAACGTAGTTTAGAAGAAAATAAAATCGAAGATAATGCGGTTCATAGCGAACTAGATTCTGTTGAAAAAAAAATAGTTCCTGAAGAGACTTTTGAAAAGAAAAAAGAATACTCACAACAAGTCATTGAATTAAACGAAAAAGAGAACTTGTATAGCAAATTGAAAGAACGTTTCGAAATTGAGCAACAAGAAAAACAAAAACGTCAAAAATTGTTACGAACAACGTTTATTCTTTTAACACTAGTAGGTATTGGTTTAACTGCCTTCTCATTTATTTCAAACAACATGTTGTTTGGTATTATTTTCGCAGTATTAACTTTAGTATTTGTTATCGGTATCATCATGTCTAAATCAAAAGAAGTAGATTATAGCGAGGCCATCACAGATGAAATCGAAGAAATTAAAGCACAACTAGCCATTTTAGATGAAAATTATGACTTAGATTTTGATCTTGATGAGCAATATCGCATTCGTGATCACTGGCAACAAGCTTTGAAAAATAAAGATATTTTAGAAGAGAAACGTCAGTATATTGAAGGTCGTTTAAATGATGCGAAAGGGCGTCATGATGAATTACAATCAACAGTTGAAAACGTTAAGGATGAATTATACTTATCATCTAAAATTTCAAATGATTTAATTGTTGATAGTATTTCTACAATGGCGAATATTAAAGCATTAGATCAACATATCAGTGATTTAAATCAACAACGCCAGCAATTGGTTCAAGAATTAGATACATTCTACAATCATGCTGAAGCTGTTACAAAATCACAATTTGTTTATTTCAACAAATTATCTTTATTCCACGATGTGCAACAATGGTTGAAATCAGCTGAAGACACGAATGAAAAATGGCGTATTAATGCTGAAAATACCAAACTTGTTACAAATGAATTAAATCATTTAAATGCTCAATTAGAAGAAAATAATAAAGAAATTACAGCACTATTCGATTTTATCAATGTTGGTACTGAAGAAGATTTTTACCAACATCATGAAGATTACCAAACTTACACTAGTAATTTGAGTCGTTTTAATGATTTAACTAAATATCTTGAGAACCAAAACTATTCTTATGAATTAAGTTCTAGTTTAAGTGAAAAAACAACTGCACAACTTGAAGAAGAAGATCATTTATTGGCTACTCAAGTTGACGAATATAATGAGCAATATCTTGAAATGCAAGCACAAGTCAGTGATTTAAGTGCACAAATCAATCACATGGAAACTGATACAACGCTTGCTAATTTGAGACATGAATATCACAGTCTTAAAAATCAACTTAATGATATCGCAAAAGATTGGGCAAGTTTAAGTTATTTACAAAGTTTAGTTGATGAACACATTAAACAAATTAAAGATAAACGTTTGCCTCAAGTTATTAATGAAGCGGTAGAAATATTGAAGCATTTAACAGATGGCAGATATACGATGATTAACTATAATGAAGATTCAATTACGGTTAAACATGTTAATGGTCAATTATATGATCCTGTTGAACTAAGTCAATCTACAAAAGAATTACTTTATGTAGCTTTACGTATCAGTTTAATTAAGGTACTACGACCATATTATCCGTTCCCATTAATTGTTGATGATGCATTTGTTCATTTTGATAAAAAACGTACTGAAAAAATGTTGAATTATTTACGATCATTATCAGAACACTATCAAGTACTATACTTTACATGTGTAAAAGATAATATTGTTCCATCAAAAGAAGTGATTACATTAAACAAAATAGAGGAAGGCGGGAAACGATGAGAAATATAGAGAATCTAAATCCCGGAGATTCAGTTGATCACTTTTTCTTAGTGCATAAAGCTACACAGGGTGTAACAGCACAAGGTAAAGATTATATGACATTACATTTGCAAGATAAAAGTGGTGAAATTGAAGCGAAATTTTGGACGGCTACAAAAAATGATATGGCAACAATCAAGCCTGAAGAAATTGTACATGTTAAAGGTGACATCATAAACTATCGCGGAAATAAACAGATGAAAGTCAACCAAATTAGACTAGCGACAACTGAAGATCAATTAAAAACAGAACAATTTGTAGATGGTGCACCTTTATCACCGGCAGAAATACAAGAAGAGATTTCTCATTATTTGCTAGATATTGAAAATGCTAATTTACAACGTATTACACGTCATTTATTGAAAAAATATCAAGAACGATTTTACACATATCCAGCTGCTAGTTCTCATCATCATAACTTTGCGAGTGGCTTAAGCTATCATGTATTAACGATGTTACGTATTGCAAAATCAATTTGTGACATTTATCCATTGTTAAACAAAAGTTTGTTATATAGTGGTATTATTTTGCATGATATTGGTAAAGTCAGAGAATTAAGTGGTCCTGTTGCGACGTCGTATACAGTCGAAGGTAACTTATTAGGACACATCTCGATTGCGAGTGATGAAGTAGTTGAAGCAGCTCGTGAATTGAACATTGAAGGAGAAGAAATCATGTTGTTAAGGCATATGATTTTATCTCATCATGGTAAGTTAGAGTATGGTTCGCCAAAACTGCCATACTTAAAAGAAGCAGAAATTTTATGCTATATCGATAATATCGATGCTAGAATGAATATGTTTGAAAAAGCATATAAAAAAACTGACAAGGGTCAGTTTACAGATAAAATATTTGGTCTTGAAAATCGTAGATTCTACAATCCTGAATCACTTGATTAAGAACTAAAAGATATCGGACAGATGAGTATACTGAAACATGAGCTCATCTGTCCGATTTTTAATGCGAAAAAACCGAGCGGCCGTGGTATGATTTTTGAACCACGGTCGCTCGGTTTTGTGTTATTGGCTCATGCCGGATTGTCCGCCTTGTGCGCCACCTTGTTTAAGTTTTTCAGGGTTTAAGATTTTATCTTCGACAACTGATTTAATATCACGATCTTTAAAGTCAACATCGTATTCTTTTAATAGATCTTTGTATGCATCAGTTAATAATTTTGGATTTTTTTGTACTTTCTGATCGACTAATTTTTCTTTTAGGCTTTGTTTTTCACTGTTAAAGTCTGTTGGTTTATCAGCTTTAATAATATGATATCCAAAACTTGATTTAACAACGTCTGATACTTCACCATCTTTAAGTTTAAATAGTGCTTTTTCAAAATCTTTATCAGTTTGTCCTTTAAGAACATAACCTAATTCGCCATCTTTTTTAGCTGAACCAGTATCCATTGATTCTTTTTTAGCGATTTCACCAAATTTACTTGGATCTTTTGAAACTTCTTTTTGAATTTCTTCAGCTTTTTGTTTCGCTTCTTTATCATCTAAGCCTTCTTTGTCGCTTTTCTTAGATTTAACTTTAATTAAAATGTGTGAAGCTTTCTTGCTGTCTTCTTTAATTTCAGAATCAGAGATTTTAATTTTATCTGATAGTAATTCTTTATGATAAGCAGCAGTACGTAAATTTTCTTTATATTTATCGGCTGTTAAACCTTGCTGTTGAAGGGCCTTTTCAAATTTATCTTTACCGCCGTATTGCTTTTGCATTTTTTCAATTTGCTCGTCAATTTTCTTATCGTTAACTTTATTTTTATATTTATCAGCTAAAATTTTATTTAACATTTCAGTAAACGATGCATTTGCAATTTGATCTTTACCGATTTTTTTCATTGTATCTGCAACTGTTACATCTCCAGCTTTAGAAGAAATTAATGTATTTTCTTTAGAGTCTGTGGCACTAGCGCCACAAGCGCCTAATAATAAAGCACTAGCTGTTACTGGAACGATTAATTTGTTTATCATCTTCATAGTTGAAACTCCTTTGTAAGTTAATCATCGTGAATATAACATAGTTTTATATTATCACCAATCAATAACCCATGACATCAGACTAGAGCATTAGGTTTAGGGGTAGAAATTGATGAAAATAAAAAAACAAGGTCTATATACATTTGATTTTAAGCTATTACATAGCTGAAAAACAAATAATAACACCTTGCTATAATTATTTTGTTATAAATGATATGGATTTTTAATTTTTTTCAAAATATTAATACCTGTACTATGTTCTTCTATATATTGTCCATAATTAGAAAATATAATTATTTTTAAATATAATAAATCTGTAATGGAAATACCGAAATTCAATGCCAATAAGAACATAAAATAATGTCCATATTGCGGAAATGAAATTGTTAGATAAACGAACATTGCAGATAAGATAATTAACGGCAATATTAAGTTAATGCAAAAATAAAATTTGTGTACAGGTTGATTGACGTAGGTATTATAGAATATAAGCCATTTTCTTTTAGTCAACTTATGAACTTTAAACGATTTTCTATATGGTAAGAAAAATAATAAATGTATACTTTTATGTAATGGATACGTCATAAATACAAGTAATAAAAAGATGAGAAAATGTCTATCTGATAATGGCGTATTAGATAAAAAATACATTACTTCATAACTAACTAAAAACATAATGATGGTTGCAACTGCACTCATAAATGCAATTCTAGGCAAACCAAATCGTGCATTGATATCAATTTGTCTTTTACATAGAAACATATCTTACGCCTCATCTCTTTTCAATATAAGTTAGATTATAACTAACTCAGGTTCAGTAATTCAATAGTAACATATCATGTTAGAAGAATTGTTATATATGAAGTAAGGGGCGACGTATTGTTTGATTTGAAACGCGAAAGTGGGGATTGGTAAAATTGGCTGATTGACTAGCGTAGAAGTAGAATGCAGAACAAATTTCTGCGAACACATATTCTTGCTAATAAAGCATCACTTATGAAAAAGGCGCGTGTGACATGAGTATTTGAAAACTTGAATAATATAAAAAATGGATATGGCAGGGCATATGCAAAAGCATCTTTTGACCAATTAAGTCATACAAATGCTAAAAATATAGTGATATGTAATTATAACAAACACCAGATTAATAATTTGTGCAAGTAAGGTATATGTAATGTATATATAAGGTTCGGCTCAATGAAAATATAAGTATGTTGTTTGTCGATAATGATTTAAGTAAAGCGTAATCAAAGTGCAAGGATAACACAATGAATCCTAAGCAATGTTTTCAATCAATTTATAAATATGATTTAAGCGAAAATCACTACAAACAATGTATTCCTGTAATTTGTAATCAAATGTTCATTCGAGCCATAAAAAAGAGATGACAAGAAATATCTAATTTCTAATGTCATCTCGTTTATTTGGCATTTAAATTTAAAAAATAAATATGCAGTTACTAATAAAAATAGTTGTGATCGAGAACGTAACCTGCTACTTAGAAATTTCGTTTCCAATATCCTCGCCACGATTTTGTAAATTTTCGATGTGTGACTGTAAACGTTCAATATTAGGATTGATGTCAGATTTGAAGTTTCCAAGTAATGACTTAATTTCACCACCAATTGAACTACCAAATTCCGCACTTTCGTTTTTAATTTGAACACCATAGTTTAAAATGTCATTAAAACTTTGTTTAATCGTTTCAAATTCACGTTGTAGTTCTGATTTTGAACCAGTAGGGGCAGTACGATCGATCGTGTTGTTCTTGACACTTTTGTCGTCTCGTCCTTGAAGTGCAACTACAAAACCAGCTGCTACACCAACACCGATACCGAATAGAATGCGTGATGCTTTCATTTATATTCTCCTCACTTTTATCATCTGTTATCTTGATAACTCATTTTGTTTAAAATTGCTAACCTTGATGTTATCACTTCAAACGCAATTGTTATAATATTAATCATATTATACCCGTTCGAGCTTAGATTAAGCATACATTTAAAATTGTGCTTGAATTTGTTCAGCAATTTGTTGTTTTGCATCGTTATCTAAAATGTCTTCATGTGTTTCCCACTTATAACCAAATCCATCAATATCATTTTCATATCGAGGAATTAAGTGGAAATGAATATGAAATACAGATTGATCTGCAAACTCACCATTATTTTGAATAATGTTTAAACCATCAGGATTAAATGCACGCTTAATAGCATTTGCTACTTTAGGTAATGCTGCACCGATATGTTTCATTGTTTCTTCATCAGTTTCAAAGATATTAGCAGAAGCTTTTTTAGGAATTAATAACGTATGTCCTTTAGTAACTTGTGATATATCTAAAAAGGCATAGACATAATCGTCTTCATATACTTTAAAGCTAGGAATTTCTCCAGTTAAAATTTTGCCGAAAATTGTTTCTGACATGATGACTACACTCCTTTTCAACTAGTATTACCATTCATTATAACATTGTCGCTAAAAATTCGATATTAGGACATGTGTATTTAATATGAGCATTTTATAATTTTTGGTACAATATAAGTCATGGAGGTGCCTTATGACAGTTAAAGTAGAACAGCTTACAGGTGGATATGGAAAACGCCCTGTAATTAAAGATATAAATTTTGAATTAAACAAAGGCGAAATTGTTGGACTTATTGGCCTTAATGGCGCTGGTAAGAGTACAACGATTAAACATATGCTAGGATTGCTTACACCTATGGAAGGATCTCTATCAATTTCAGATATCAACATTAATGATGACATAGAGGCTTATAGAAGAAAGTTATCTTATATTCCGGAATCACCGGTTATTTATGAAGAACTCACATTAGAGGAACACATTGAGATGACAGCAATGGCATATGATATTGATCGTGATGAAGCGATGAATCGAGCAATGCCATTATTAAAGACATTCCGTTTAGAAAATGAATTGAAAGTTTTTCCGAGTCATTTTTCTAAGGGGATGAAACAAAAAGTCATGATTATTTGTGCGTTTATCGTTAATCCCGAATTGTATATTATAGACGAACCATTCCTTGGCCTAGATCCATTAGGAATTCAATCCATGTTAGATTTAATGGTTGAAAAGAAAAACGAAGGTAGAACCGTTCTAATGAGTACACATATTTTAGCAACAGCTGAACGTTACTGTGATCGTTTTATCATACTAGACGAAGGTGAAGTCGTTGCATTTGGAGATTTAGAAGCATTGAGACAACAAACTGGCTTACATAATCAAACATTAGACGATATATATATTCATGTGACGCAAGGTGGAGATGTACATGCGTAACCAAGCGACCACTTTATTTAATAAAAGATTACATGCCCTTCGTAAAGAGAAAAATTATTATAATAAGTTTATATTTAATGGTCATTTCATGGTCTTTTTACTTATTTTGCTGGGTGCATTTATTTTTGGATATGGCGAATGGTTAAAACACATTCCAACGAATATCAATTTTGCATTAATAGCAGCAGTGATTGTTGCGTTGACATCCATTTTTCCAATGCGACCACTCCTAAAAGAAGCGGATAAAATCTTTTTATTACCATTTGAAAAACACATGTCTCAATTTATGCGTCATGCGATTTTATATAGTTACTTTGCGCGCATATTAATCCAACTCATTATTGTTATTGTGATGTTCCCGTTGTTTTATAATATTAATCAACATAATGTGGCATTTTACATTTGTTTTGGAGTCAGTGCATTAATTTTTCCATATGTTGGTTTACGCATAAGATGGCAATGGTATCAATCGGGACTTAAAACATGGCAAGTTAATTTAATATCATTCATCATCTTTGCTCTAACATATTACTTACTGTTAGCTCCAAAATGGTACATCGCATTTGTGATGGTTGCTTTGCCTGTGTTAATAGAATTTTTAGTTAAAAAATATAAACCTGGCTTTTTATATCCTTGGGAGAAAATGATTGCTATCGAACATCGACATCATATGAATTATTATAAATTTGTTAATATGTTCACCGATGTAAAACATTTGAAAGAATCTGCAGTCAGAAGAAGTTATCTAGATATACTTTTACCAGTTCCAAAGGGTAGTAAATTTAACTCTAATGCGATGTATTTATTCTTATTTATTAGAAGCTTTATAAGAGGGAGAGACGCATTTAATATTATCTTTAGGTTAGTAATTATTGCAGTTTTACTTATGCTTTGGTTATCATATCCATTAGTGACAGCAATTATTGGGTGTTTATTTGTATATATTATATTGTTACAAATGGCACAATTTTATTCACAGCAAGCATATGGCTTATGGCCTCAAGTGTGGCCCGTACCTGAAGAGAAGGTAATCAAAGGGTATGAACAGTTTTTATATAGATTAATGTTTGTTATTTGTACTGTGTTTGCAGTGGCATTTATTATAAAACATATGACGTTATTCTATGTTGTACTCATTTTCTATATTGTAGGTTTATTAACGATTAGAAGTATTATTAAAAAGTTAAAATATCAGGAAACATTATTACGAGACTAAAAAACTTCCATTGGCATGTATGTTGTAAAGGTGCATGTAATGTTGAACGCCAAATGATACGGCGTTCAGATTACATTAGCATCTATACGTTAACAGCATAACCAATGGAAGTTTTCTTCGAATCTATTCTTTTATTGGGTATAAATATCTTTCAAAATAACTTGAATGTTGTCCGCTTGAACCAAAGTAATGACTTAATGCTTCTTTTGAAAAATGATCTTTAAAAGCATCAGAATTTTTAAAGTCTTCATAAGTTTGTCGATCAGCAAAGCCAAAGTAAATTTTGTATGTTGTACCTTTAACAGGTCTCAGCAATCGATAACTTTTAAAGCCACCAAAGTTTTTGAAATTGTCATCAACACTGATTAATTTCTTTTCAAGTTGATAAACATGGTCTTCAGTTGACGGAATAAAAATTGCGCAATAAAAATGATCTTCATTGAATGCGCCTATTTCTTTAATAACTTCATATATTGAAGGTGATTTCAGTACTGTATTTTCTTCAGTCTCTTCAAAAATCACCGATGAATCAGTAGTTGAAAATTGGAATAAATGATGAGATGGATTATTGATTTTTATCTGATTTAAAAATCCATATGTGCCATAAGATGTATATAATTTCTTCATATGAAAGGTCCCCCTTATGTTTTTATTTATTATACGACGATAAACTAGTCATTACCACTATTAATATACGGTTAAAGTTACTATAATAAATCATGCAAGACAAAAAGATATGGAGATAATCCATCAAGATTTTAAAATTTAAATACACAAACAAATGATGTGTAATTTAATGTCAGTTTTATGACATTTATTTATTGAAAATACGAACGAATGAGCGATATGATAATATAGATAAGAATGATTTTAATTTAGGAGGCCTTTATGGTGCATAATAAAAACAATACAATTTTGAAAATGATTAAAGGTGAAGAAACGACACATACACCTGTTTGGTTTATGCGACAAGCTGGCCGTTCGCAACCAGAATATCGAAAATTGAAAGAAAAATATTCACTATTCGATATTACACATCAGCCGGAGTTGTGCGCTTATGTAACACATTTACCAGTTGATAATTATCATACAGATGCAGCAATTTTATACAAAGATATTATGACACCATTAAAGCCAATTGGTGTCGATGTAGAAATTAAATCGGGTATTGGTCCAGTGATTCATAATCCTATCAAAACAATTCAAGATGTTGAGAAACTTTCTCAAATAGACCCCGAACGAGATGTACCATATGTATTAGATACAATTAAACTTTTAACAGAAGAAAAGTTAAATGTGCCGCTAATAGGATTTACTGGGGCACCATTTACATTAGCGTCATATATGATTGAAGGCGGACCATCGAAAAATTACAATTTTACAAAAGCGATGATGTATAGAGATGAAGCAACATGGTTTGCTTTAATGAATCATTTAGTTGATGTATCTGTTAAATATGTAACAGCTCAAGTCGAAGCAGGTGCCGAATTGATTCAAATTTTCGATTCATGGGTAGGTGCATTAAATGTCGAGGATTACAGACGTTACATTAAACCACATATGATTCGATTAATCAGTGAGGTTAAAGAAAAACATGATGTGCCGGTAATTTTATTCGGTGTAGGTGCCAGTCATTTAATCAATGAATGGAATGATTTGCCAATTGATGTATTAGGCCTAGATTGGAGAACGTCGATTAATCAGGCACAGCAATTAGGTGTTACTAAAACATTACAAGGGAATTTAGATCCATCAATTTTATTAGCACCATGGAATGTCATTGAAGAGAGATTGAAGTCAATATTAGATCAAGGTATGGAGAACGGTAAACACATCTTTAATTTAGGACACGGTGTTTTCCCAGAAGTGCAACCAGAGACGTTACGTAAAGTAAGCGAATTCGTACACACATATACACAAAGATAATCATAGTATTACATTGAAGCACATGAAAGATAATTCATTTAAAGGAAGGTATTATCAATGACTAAAAAAATGGGATTATTAGTTATGGCTTATGGCACACCTTATAAAGAAAGTGACATAGAGCCATATTATACAGATATTAGACATGGTAAACGTCCATCTGAAGAAGAACTTCAAGATTTGAAAGATAGATATGAATTTATAGGTGGTTTATCACCATTAGCAGGTACAACAGATGACCAAGCTGATGCGCTAGTTTCAGCATTAAATAAAGCATATGCAGATGTTGAATTTAAACTATATTTAGGATTAAAACATATTTCGCCATTTATCGAAGATGCGGTTGAACAAATGCACAATGATGGCATTACTGAAGCAATCACTGTAGTACTAGCACCACACTATTCTTCATTTTCAGTAGGATCATATGACAAACGTGCTGATGAAGAAGCTGCAAAATATGGTATTCAACTTACACATGTGAAACATTATTATGAACAACCTAAATTTATTGAATATTGGACGAATAAAGTCAACGAAACATTAGCTCAAATACCGGAAGAGGAACATAAAGACACGGTATTAGTTGTTTCGGCTCATAGTTTGCCAAAAGGTTTAATCGAAAAGAATAATGATCCATATCCACAAGAACTAGAACATACTGCACTTTTAATTAAAGAACAATCTAATATTGAACATATCGCGATTGGTTGGCAATCTGAAGGTAATACAGGTACACCTTGGTTAGGGCCAGATGTACAAGATTTAACACGTGATTTATATGAAAAACATCAGTATAAAAACTTTATATATACGCCAGTAGGTTTTGTATGTGAGCATTTAGAGGTGCTTTATGACAATGATTATGAATGTAAAGTTGTTTGCGATGATATTGGTGCGAATTATTATCGTCCAAAAATGCCGAATACACATCCATTATTTATCGGTGCAATTGTTGATGAAATCAAGTCTATATTTTAATGACGAAAGAAGCGTGAAACGTTGTGACTAAATCAGTGGCTATTATAGGAGCGGGGATAACAGGTTTATCAAGTGCATATTTTTTAAAACAGCAAGATCCTAATATTGATGTAACCATCTTTGAAGCATCGAATCGTCCGGGGGGAAAGATTCAATCGTATCGTAAAGATGGTTATATGATTGAACTAGGGCCTGAATCTTATTTAGGTAGAAAAACGATTATGACAGAATTAGCGAAAGATATTGGATTAGAACAAGATATTGTTACAAATACGACTGGACAATCTTATATTTTTGCGAAAAACAAATTGTATCCTATTCCAGGTGGATCAATTATGGGAATTCCGACAGATATCAAACCGTTTGTGACAACTAAATTAATTTCACCACTTGGAAAGTTAAGAGCAGGGTTAGATTTACTTAAAAAACCTACTCAAATGCAGAATGGTGACATTTCTGTTGGTGCATTTTTCAGAGCAAGATTAGGTAATGAGGTACTTGAGAATTTAATTGAGCCTTTAATGGGTGGTATTTATGGTACCGATATTGATAAATTAAGTTTGATGAGTACGTTTCCTAATTTTAAAGAAAAAGAAGAGGCATTCGGAAGTCTGATAAAAGGTATGAAGGATGAGAAAAATAAGCGTCTGAAACAAAGACAATTATATCCTGGCGCACCAAAAGGACAATTCAAACAATTTAAGCATGGTTTAAGCTCATTTATTGAAGCATTAGAACAAGATGTGAAAAATAAAGGTGTGACAATACGCTACAATACGTCAGTGGATGATATTATTACATCTCAAAAGCAATATAAAATTGTTTACAGTAATCAACAAGAAGAAGTATTCGATGGAATATTAGTGACAACACCACATCAAGTCTTTTTGAATTGGTTCGGGCAAGATCCAGCATTTGATTACTTTAAAACGATGGATAGTACGACTGTTGCAACTGTTGTATTGGCATTTGATGAAAAAGACATTGAAAATACTTATGATGGTACTGGCTTTGTGATTGCGAGAACGAGTGATACAGACATTACCGCATGTACTTGGACATCGAAAAAATGGTCATTTACTACACCAGAAGGTAAGGTTTTGATTCGTGCGTATGTAGGTAAACCAGGTGATACTGTGGTTGATGATCATACAGATAATGAATTAGTATCGATTGTACGTAGAGATTTAAGTCAAATGATGACATTTAAAGGTGATCCTGAATTTACAATTGTCAATCGTTTGCCGAAAAGTATGCCACAGTACCATGTCGGTCATATTCAACAAATTAGACAGATTCAAGCACATATTAAACAAACATATCCACGACTTAGAGTAACTGGTGCATCTTTTGAAGCGGTTGGACTACCTGATTGTATTACGCAAGGTAAAGTTGCTGCTGAAGAAGTAATCGCAGAGTTGTAAGTTAATTGTTGGATGGTGTTGGTGTAGGTGCGACGCCTTTAGATAATGTTTGATGAAATATAGTCATTTTTAAGTTATATAATGGTGGAAGTAATGTGTAAATATAGATACTTTCAGCGGGAATTAATTTTGTGAAATTGAAGCAGAGACAAAGGTTTAGCTGTTTTTTAATGATATTGAAATGATGTCAATACACTTTAATTAGAAATGTCACTTTGCGATATAACATTTCTAATTAAGGTGTTTTTATTTTACAATTATAGGTAATCAGTCATTTTTTTAAAAATAGAAAAGAAGTAGTAAGTTGAAAGGAGAGAATGAGATGACAGATGTAATTATTGTACATTCTATGCATGGAAATAGTAGAAATCATTGGTATCAGTGGTTGGAGCATAACTTAACTTTAGAAGGATATGACGTAACATTATTTAATTTTGAATCCCCTGAAGCGAAGACAGTGGATCAGTGGATTGAAGCTATGACGAAACAAATTAATGTACGCAAAAAGGATACATATTTTGTAACACATGGTTTAGGTTCAATCACAGCTTTAAAATATATTGAAATGATTGATCAGCCGATTGAAGGCTTTTTTAGTATAGCGGGCTTTAAAGAAGATGCAGAAAATATAGATTTAGATATTGATTTAAGTAATGTAACCATTGATTACGATAATATTAAAAAGAAAGTTGACAATTTTTACGGATTGAGTTCTAAAAATGACAAATACGTTTCATATAAAGAAACCCAGCGTTTAATGAATGCATTAGAGGGGAACTTGCGAATCGTGGAAGATGGAGGGCACTTCTTAGAAGAGGATGGCTTCGAAACATTTACAGCGTTGCAAGATCGGATGCAAGATTACATGACACGATAGTTAGTGTATGGGTTGTGTTATGTTGTGTCAGTACGAAGCATAGTACTTTAGTGAAAAAGATTATAATTATATTTTAATAGTTTAGAGGTGTAGGCATTATAAAATTTATGATTCCTACATCTTTTTCAATAGTTCATGAGTAATTATGACAACTATTAGACACTTATATTATAAAAGGGAAGAAGAAGCGTTTTTTTACACAAAAAACTTTGAAAATGTCGTTGACGTACACTACAAAAATGAATATACTAATATTTGTGTTCAACAGAGAACATGTTGCTACGATATTTAAGTAATTATTTAAGAGATAACATTTAAATTAAATTCAAAAAGTTCTTGACTTTAGGTTTTTGATTATGGTATATTAATTAGGTAATTCAAAATAATATTAGCGCGGGATGGAGCAGTTCGGTAGCTCGTCGGGCTCATAACCCGAAGGTCGGTGGTTCAAATCCGCCTCCCGCAATACATAGTTTTTAATTTAATAGGTCTCGTAGTGTAGCGGTTAACACGCCTGCCTGTCACGCAGGAGATCGCGGGTTCGATTCCCGTCGAGACCGCCATTATTATTACCATTACGGTTCAGTAGCTCAGTTGGTAGAGCAATGGATTGAAGCTCCATGTGTCGGCAGTTCGACTCTGTCCTGAACCATTCTTAATTCATGGCGGTTGTGGTGAAGTGGTTAACACATCGGATTGTGGTTCCGACATTCGAGGGTTCGATCCCCTTCAGCCGCCCCATAATCGTTTACATTAGCGGGTGTAGTTTAATGGCAAAACCTCAGCCTTCCAAGCTGATGTTGTGGGTTCGATTCCCATCACCCGCTCCATTATTTTCTATTATTCCACAGTAGCTCAGTGGTAGAGCTATCGGCTGTTAACCGATCGGTCGTAGGTTCGAGTCCTACCTGTGGAGCCATGGCTCCTTGGTCAAGCGGTTAAGACACCGCCCTTTCACGGCGGTAACACGGGTTCGAGTCCCGTAGGAGTCATACAAACAGAAGTGAAATATCGCTTCTGTTTTTTTATTACATATTTATTGTTGAGGAGAGTTGTCCGAGTTGGCCGAAGGAGCACGCCTGGAAAGTGTGTAGGCGCCACAAGCGTCTCGAGGGTTCGAATCCCTCACTCTCCGTAAAGGCGCTTAAAATGGTTTTACCCATTTTAAGCGCTATTTTTAAGGTTTTTTGTCTATTATCTGAGTCACTTAATTTAAAATTTGTTTGTTCAATAGTAAGTAGGATTGTTAAGTTTAAAATCGTAATCTAATAATATTAGTGAATATTTAAAGATTAAAAACAGAATTTTTCAGTTTATTAAGAAAAAAATTTGTGAAGGAGGGATATTATTAAAAATAGTAAAGTAATGTTAAATGTATTATTATTAATTTTAAATTTAATTGCAATATGTAGTGTAAACAATGCATATGCAAATGAAGAAGATCCTAAAATAGAGAGTTTGTGTAAGAAGTCAAGTGTAGACCCTATTGCTTTACATAATATTAATGATGATTATATAAATAATCGATTTACGACAGTAAAATCAATTGTATCAACTACAGAAAAATTCTTAGACTTCGATTTATTATTTAAAAGTATTAATTGGTTAGATGGAATATCTGCTGAATTTAAAGATTTAAAAGTGGAATTTAGCTCATCAGCGATTTCTAAAGAATTTCTAGGAAAGACTGTTGATATTTATGGTGTTTACTATAAAGCACATTGTCATGGTGAGCATCAAGTGGATACTGCCTGTACATATGGTGGGGTAACACCTCATGAAAATAATAAATTAAGCGAGCCTAAAAATATAGGAGTAGCTGTGTATAAGGATAATGTAAATGTTAATACATTTATCGTTACTACAGATAAAAAGAAAGTTACTGCACAAGAACTTGATATTAAAGTAAGAACAAAATTAAATAATGCATATAAATTGTATGACAGAATGACTAGTGATGTACAAAAAGGTTATATTAAATTTCATTCTCATTCGGAGCATAAAGAATCATTTTATTATGATTTATTTTATATTAAAGGAAATTTACCAGATCAATATTTGCAAATTTATAATGATAATAAAACAATAGATTCATCAGACTATCATATTGATGTTTATTTATTTACATAACAATCTGAAAGTTGATGGATATCAACTTACAATCCTATAAAGAACTATAGATATTAACATATTTTTACAAAGTAGCTTAGTAAATGATGAAGAACGAATAGTGATTCAAATCTAACTTTATTACTATAAAAAGCTTTCTATTTTAGTATAGATAACAAAACCAGATTAACGAGTAATAATATATAAGTGGGATAGAATCATGATGATTTAAGAAGAATTGGTTATTTTTACAATAAAAGATAATAAAGATAGAGAAGTTTAAATATAGGAGAAATAAAATATGAAAAGAATACTTATCATTGTTGTTTTATTGTTTTGCTATTCGCAAAATCATATCGCAACCGCTGATGTCGGAGTTTTGAATCTTAGGAACTATTATGGTAGCTATCCAATTGAAGACCACCAAAGTATTAATCCTGAAAATAATCATCTTTCGCATCAATTAGTTTTTTCTATGGATAATTCGACAGTAACAGCTGAATTTAAGAACGTTGATGATGTAAAGAAATTCAAAAATCATGCTGTAGATGTATATGGTCTAAGTTATAGTGGATATTGTTTGAAAAACAAATATATATACGGTGGAGTTACATTAGCAGGTGATTATTTAGAGAAATCTAGACGTATTCCTATTAATCTTTGGGTTAATGGAGAACATCAAACTATATCTACTGACAAAGTATCAACTAATAAAAAGTTAGTAACAGCTCAAGAAATTGATACTAAATTAAGAAGATATCTACAAGAAGAATATAATATTTATGGCTTTAATGATACAAATAAAGGAAGAAAATATGGTAATAAGTCAAAATTTAGTTCTGGATTTAATGCAGGAAAAATATTATTTCATTTGAATGATGGTTCATCATTTTCTTATGACTTATTTGATACTGGAACAGGACAAGCTGAAAGTTTCTTAAAAATATATAATGACAACAAAACTGTCGAAACTGAAAAATTCCATTTAGATGTAGAAATATCTTATAAGGACGAAAGTTGAAGTATTTCAATCATAACTTAGTAAAGGAAATGCCATGAAAAAATTTAAATATAGTTTTATATTAGTTTTTATATTACTTTTTAACATTAAAGATCATACGTATGCTCAAGGTGATATTGGTGTAGGTAACTTAAGAAATTTCTATACAAAACATGATTATATAGATTTAAAAGGCGTCACAGATAAAAACCTACCTATTGCAAATCAACTCGAATTTTCAACAGGTACCAATGATTTGATCTCAGAATCTAATAATTGGGACGAAATAAGTAAATTTAAAGGAAAGAAACTGGATATTTTTGGCATTGATTATAATGGTCCTTGTAAATCTAAATACATGTATGGAGGGGCCACTTTATCAGGACAATACTTAAATTCTGCTAGAAAAATCCCTATTAATCTTTGGGTTAATGGCAAACATAAAACAATTTCTACTGACAAAATAGCAACTAATAAAAAACTAGTAACAGCTCAAGAAATTGATGTTAAATTAAGAAGATATCTTCAAGAAGAATACAATATCTATGGTCATAATAACACTGGTAAAGGCAAAGAATATGGATATAAATCTAAATTTTATTCAGGTTTTAATAATGGGAAAGTTTTATTTCATTTAAATAATGAAAAATCATTTTCATATGATTTGTTTTATACAGGAGATGGACTGCCTGTAAGTTTTTTGAAAATTTATGAAGATAATAAAATAATAGAATCTGAAAAATTTCATCTTGATGTCGAAATATCATATGTAGATAGTAACTAATGATAATTAGTTTTAACACTAAAATGCGAATTTATACGAAATTAATATATGTATTAACTATTTAAATTTTAAAGTCTCTAGGGCTAATGTGTATGTTAAATATTCCCTGTAATACATCAAATTTATAAAAAATTAAAATATGGAGTTGTTGTAATGAAGTTATTTGCCTTTATCTTCATATGTGTTAAGTCTTGCAGCTTACTATTTATGTTAAATGGCAATCCTAAACCAGAACAATTGAATAAAGCGAGTGAATTCACTGGTCTAATGGATAATATGAGGTATTTGTATGATGATAAACACGTATCAGAAACAAACATTAAATCCCAAGAAAAGTTTTTACAACATGATTTATTATTTAAAATAAGTGGTTCTAAAATTTTAAAAACAGAATTTAATAATAAAAGCCTTTCGGATAAATATAAAAATAAAAACGTAGATTTGTTTGGGACAAACTATTATAATCAATGCTATTTTTCATCGGATAATATGGAATTAAATGATGGTAGATTAATTGAAAAAACGTGTATGTATGGCGGTGTGACCGAGCATGATGGAAATCAAATAGATAAAAATAATTCAACTGATAACTCTCATAATATCTTAATTAAAGTTTATGAAAACGAGAGAAATTCATTATCTTTTGATATACCTACTAATAAGAAAAACATAACAGCACAAGAAATAGATTATAAAGTTAGAAACTATTTACTTAAGCATAAAAATTTATATGAATTTAACAGTTCGCCTTATGAGACTGGCTATATAAAGTTTATCGAAGGAAGTGGTCATTCTTTTTGGTATGATTTGATGCCTGAATCTGGTAAAAAATTTTATCCGACTAAATATTTACTAATTTATAATGATAATAAAACAGTTGAGAGTAAATCTATTAATGTAGAAGTTCATTTAACCAAAAAATAATTGAGGGAGAGAATATTATAAAAAATATTAAAAAGCTTATGAGATTGTTCTACATAGCTGCAATTATAATAACTTTATTATGTCTTATTAATAATAATTATGTTAATGCTGAAGTAGACAAAAAAGATTTAAAGAAAAAATCTGATCTAGATAGTAGTAAGTTATTTAATTTAACAAGCTATTATACTGATATAACGTGGCAATTAGACGAGTCAAATAAAATTAGTACAGATCAACTACTGAATAATACTATAATATTAAAAAATATTGATATATCCGTACTTAAAACTTCTAGTTTGAAAGTTGAGTTTAACTCATCAGATTTAGCAAATCAATTTAAAGGAAAAAATATAGATATTTATGGACTGTATTTTGGAAATAAATGTGTAGGCTTAACTGAAGAAAAAACATCATGCTTATACGGAGGAGTTACGATACATGATGGAAATCAATTAGATGAAGAGAAAGTTATAGGCGTTAATGTATTTAAAGATGGTGTCCAACAAGAAGGTTTTGTTATAAAAACCAAAAAGGCTAAAGTAACAGTACAAGAATTAGACACTAAAGTTCGATTTAAATTAGAAAATTTATATAAAATATACAATAAAGATACCGGTAACATACAAAAAGGATGCATTTTCTTTCATTCTCATAATCATCAAGATCAATCATTTTATTATGATTTATATAACGTAAAAGGTTCAGTGGGAGCAGAGTTTTTTCAATTTTATAGTGATAATAGAACAGTTAGCTCATCTAATTATCATATTGATGTATTTTTATATAAAGATTAAGTGATTGATGATTATCAACTGAATCATGAAATTAAACCATTATATGAGAGGAAAATGATTTGAATTGTAGTAAAATTTGAAATTTATATATTATCTTGAATACGGATTCAAAATTATTTGTTGTAATTAGTAATAATGATAAATAGAATTTTAATTTATTCTGCTAGTGAATTTTTAGTTTTAAAACAATGCTATCGACACACTACAACCTGAACTATCTATAAGCGTGAATTTATAATAAGGTTCATTGTCAAATAGACTGAATAAGTTAGAGGAGGTTTTATGAAGAAATTATCTACTGTAATTATTATTTTGATTCTAGAAATAGTTTTTCATAATATGAATTATGTGAATGCTCAACCCGATCCTAAATTAGACGAACTAAATAAAGTAAGTGATTATAAAAATAATAAGGGAACTATGGGTAATGTAATGAATCTTTATACGTCTCCACCTGTTGAAGGAAGAGGAGTTATTAATTCTAGACAGTTTTTATCTCATGATTTAATTTTTCCAATTGAGTATAAGAGTTATAATGAGGTTAAAACTGAATTAGAAAATACAGAATTAGCTAACAATTATAAAGATAAAAAAGTAGACATTTTTGGCGTTCCATATTTTTATACATGTATAATACCTAAATCTGAACCGGATATAAACCAAAATTTTGGAGGTTGTTGTATGTATGGTGGTCTTACATTTAATAGTTCAGAAAATGAAAGAGATAAATTAATTACTGTACAGGTAACAATCGACAATAGACAATCACTTGGATTTACAATAACTACAAATAAGAATATGGTTACTATTCAGGAACTAGATTACAAAGCAAGACACTGGCTCACTAAAGAAAAAAAGCTATACGAGTTTGATGGTTCTGCATTTGAATCTGGATATATAAAATTTACTGAAAAGAACAATACAAGTTTTTGGTTTGACTTATTTCCTAAAAAAGAACTAGTACCTTTTGTTCCATATAAGTTTTTAAATATTTACGGAGATAATAAAGTTGTTGATTCTAAGAGTATTAAAATGGAAGTATTTCTTAATACTCACTGATAAGTATATTTGATATCACTATACAATCATAAAGTGCGTTTTTCGAACTTTTGTTCTAAGTGTTTTATAGATTCATGTAAATAGTTAGTTTATTGCCGGTTAAATTATTTAATTTTTCTAAATGATTTATTCTAAATATGTTTTATGTCAATAGCGGTTTAAAAATGCTGTTTTATGGCGGTTTGAAAATGACGTGCTTTTAAATGTATTTTTACTTTTATAATCTTTTAGTCGACATGATTCTCCAGTGGAAATGATAATTTAATAACGTACATTTATGATTGTTTAAGAATGTACAATTTTTTAACACTCTAGAGGTAAATCTATCTAGGTAATCCGAATTCTCCGTTAATTTAACGGAAATACAATGAATTGTTAGTTTTCTTAAAAGAGCAAGTGTCAAATACGTATCAAGAAAAAGTTTTTCTGACTCTTTGACCTTGTTCTTTTTTGTTCTAAAATAAAACGTGCAAATAAAAAAGTTATCTGCTTTTCTATTTGCACGATATGGTTTGGAAATTAAAGAATATAAATAAGGGACTACTGCTAATTTATGAGGTTAAAGTTTCAATGATTTTTGATTTATTAGACCATTTTAATATCTCAAGGTTTTCATGTTCTGCTACAGTTTGTGCTCTTTCATTTATCGGATGATCTACATCATTTACAATTATCAACATGATAGGTTCTAATTTGTTTCTGGATGGTCTGTTTGGTTTGATATCACGGTAAATATAAGCTTCATTAGTTATTTTGTTGAAATTTAAGTTGTTTGTAAAGTTAACTAGTTTTTCTGGTTGTGATTTTGTTTCAGAAACAATATAATCAATAGAATATTTTAAACCTGATTCTCCAGAAACAGAAACTTGTGCTAAACCTCTTATTTCTTGGTCATATAAGAATTCAAATACTTCTTCATAGAATATGTTTGTAACGTTAGATTTAGTAGTTAAAGTAAGGTCATAAATTTTCAATATGCCTTGAATTAAATTATGTTTAGACTGAGCAAAACTCTCATTTTTAACATCCGCTGTAATTTCTTTATCAACTAATTTTAAATTAAATTGATTTAAAATATTTTGTATAAGTTTAGTTCTCGTTTTTGTGTTTATATCAATACCCAACATTTCTAATTCATTAATCGTCAATCCGTCATCTGATAGACAAATTTCATTATTAGGTAGTGTATCAGCATATATTCTAATAAAATTGGTATGTCAACATTTTTTTAGACAGTTTTCATGTGTAGATTTTTAAATGCCACTGGCGTCAAATACTGTAATGAAGAATGTGGTCTAAAATTGTTGTACCAATTTACATAATCAAATAATTCTGT
>NZ_JACVZO010000023.1:0-42614 GCF_017151845.1 Staphylococcus sp. EG-SA-17 | reverse complement strand
GTAACCCTTTAGGGTTGCTGGAATAGTAGTGCAGTTGGCTGACTTGTCAGTGCCCTTTTAGGGCTGGCCAGTAAGGAAGGCTTATAGCCGCAGAACAAACCACCCGTTCACACGGGTGGTTTTGATTAAATAAAGAAAATATTAAGATTGATACTCATTTCACAAACTATTACTACTTTAGAGTATAATTATTTTTAATTTCATATAAATGAATATGCGTAAATAATGCGATTTAAAAGTAATTAATTGTTTAAATGGTATGTAATATGTAAATACTATATATATAATACCAATTTTAATGAAAATTTTTAAGGGAGGTAAATAATGGAAAGTACATTAGAATTAACAAAAATTAAAGAAGTATTACAAAAAAACTTGAAAATTTTAATTATTTTACCGCTATTATTTTTAATAATTAGCGCTATTGTTACATTTTTCGTCTTATCACCTAAATATCAAGCTAATACTCAAATCTTAGTGAATCAAACTAAGGGTGACAATCCTCAGTTTATGGCACAAGAGGTTCAAAGTAATATTCAACTTGTAAATACGTATAAAGAAATTGTTAAAAGTCCTAGAATTTTAGATGAAGTGTCAAAGGACTTAAATGATAAGTATTCACCATCTAAATTGTCGAGCATGTTGACAATTACGAATCAAGAAAATACACAACTTATCAACATCCAAGTTAAAAGTGGTCATAAGGAAGATTCGGAAAAAATTGCGAATAGCTTTGCCAAAGTGACAAGTAAACAAATTCCGAAGATTATGAGTGTAGATAACGTATCAATTTTATCTAAAGCAGACGGTACAGCAGTTAAAGTCGCGCCAAAAACTGTAGTGAATCTAATCGGTGCATTCTTTTTAGGATTAGTTGTCGCGCTTATATATATCTTCTTCAAAGTAATTTTCGATAAGCGAATTAAAGATGAAGAAGATGTAGAGAAAGAATTAGGATTGCCTGTATTGGGTTCAATTCAAAAATTTAATTAAGGATGGTTGCTACTTATGTCAAAAAAGGAAAATACGACAACAACACTATTTGTGTATGAAAAACCAAAATCAACAATTAGTGAAAAGTTTCGGGGTATACGTTCAAACATCATGTTTTCAAAAGCAAATGGCGAAGTAAAGCGCTTATTAGTTACTTCTGAAAAACCTGGTGCAGGTAAAAGTACAGTCGTATCCAATGTAGCGATTACGTATGCACAAGCAGGTTATAAAACGTTAATTATCGATGGGGATATGCGTAAGCCAACACAAAACTATATTTTTAATGAACAAAATAATAATGGATTATCGAATTTAATCATTGGTAGAACGACTATGTCAGAAGCTATTACGACGACAGAAATTGATAATTTAGATTTACTAACAGCTGGTCCTGTACCTCCTAATCCAACAGAATTAATTGGTTCTGAAAGATTTAAAGAGTTAGTTGATCTTTTCAATAAACGTTACGACATTATTATTGTCGATACACCGCCAGTTAATACCGTGACTGATGCACAACTATATGCGCGTGCTATTAAAGATAGTCTGTTAGTCATTGATAGTGAAAAAAATGATAAAAATGAAGTTAAAAAAGCTAAAATACTTATGGAAAAAGCAGGCAGTAACATTCTGGGCGTCATTTTAAATAAGGCAAAAGTAGATAAATCTTCTAGTTATTATCACTATTATGGAGATGAATAAGTATGATTGATATTCATAATCATATATTGCCTAATATCGATGACGGTCCGACAAATGAAACAGAGATGCTAGATCTTTTAAAACAAGCGACAACACAAGGTGTTACAGAAATCATTGTAACATCACATCACTTACATCCTCGATATACCACACCTATAGAAAAAGTGAAATCATGTTTAAACCATATTGAAAGCTTAGAGGAAGTACAAGCACTGAATCTAAAGTTTTATTATGGTCAGGAAATAAGAATTACCGATCAAATCCTTAATGATATTGATCGAAAAGTTATTACCGGTATTAATGATTCACGCTATTTACTAATAGAATTTCCATCAAATGAAGTTCCACACTATACTGATCAATTATTTTTCGAATTACAAAGTAAAGGCTTTGTACCGATTATTGCACATCCAGAGCGGAATAAAGCAATAAGTCAAAACCTTGACATACTATACGATTTAATTAACAAAGGTGCTTTAAGTCAAGTGACAACGGCGTCATTAGCGGGTATTTCCGGTAAAAAAATTAGAAAATTAGCAATTCAAATGATTGAAAACAATCTGACACATTTCATCGGTTCAGATGCGCATAACACAGAAATCAGACCGTTCTTAATGAAAGACTTATTTAATGATAAGAAATTACGTGATTATTATGAAGATATGAACGGATTTATTAGTAATGCGAAGTTAGTTGTTGATGATAAAAAAATTCCTAAACGAATGCCACAACAAGATTATAAACAGAAAAGATGGTTTGGGTTATAAACAGCAAATGAGGGGTTTTATGGCACATTTATCTGTGAAATTGCGGCTTTTAATACTAGCATTAATCGATTCACTGATAGTGACATTTTCAGTATTCGTAAGTTATTACATTTTAGAACCGTATTTCAAAACATATTCTGTCAAATTATTAATATTGGCAGCTATATCACTATTCATATCGCATCATATTTCAGCATTTATTTTTAATATGTATCATCGAGCGTGGGAATATGCCAGTGTGAGTGAATTGATTTTAATTGTTAAAGCTGTGACGACATCTATCGTTATTACGATGGTGGTCGTGACAATTGTTACAGGCAATAGACCGTTTTTTAGATTGTATTTAATTACTTGGATGATGCACTTGATTTTAATAGGTGGCTCAAGGTTATTTTGGCGTATTTATCGGAAATACCTTGGAGGTAAGTCATTTAATAAGAAGCCAACTTTAGTTGTTGGTGCTGGCCAAGCAGGTTCAATGCTGATTAGACAAATGTTGAAAAGTGACGAAATGAAACTTGAACCGGTATTAGCAGTCGATGATGACGAACATAAACGCAATATCACAATTACTGAGGGTGTAAAAGTCCAAGGTGAAATTGCGGATATTCCAGAACTAGTGAGGAAATATAAGATTAAAAAAATCATCATTGCAATTCCAACTATTGGTCAAGAGCGTTTGAAAGAAATTAATAATATTTGCCATATGGATGGCGTTGAGTTATTGAAAATGCCAAATATAGAAGACGTCATGTCTGGTGAGTTAGAAGTGAACCAACTTAAAAAAGTTGAAGTAGAAGATTTACTAGGCAGAGATCCTGTTGAATTAGATATGGATATGATATCAAATGAATTGACGAATAAAACTATTTTAGTTACGGGTGCAGGTGGTTCAATAGGATCAGAAATTTGTAGACAAGTTTGTAATTTCTATCCAGAACGTATTATTCTACTTGGCCATGGTGAAAACAGTATTTATTTAATCAATCGTGAATTGCGAAATCGCTTCGGAAAAAATGTTGATATCGTTCCTATTATAGCGGATGTGCAAAATAGAGCGCGTATGTTTGAAATTTTGGAAATGTATAAACCATACGCAGTTTATCATGCAGCAGCACACAAGCACGTGCCGTTAATGGAAGACAACCCTGAAGAAGCAGTACGTAATAATATTTTAGGTACGAAAAATACTGCTGAAGCTGCTAAAAATGCAGAGGTAAAGAAATTCGTTATGATTTCGACGGATAAAGCCGTTAATCCGCCTAATGTCATGGGAGCTTCAAAGCGAATTGCAGAAATGATTATTCAAAGTTTAAATGATGAAACACATCAAACAAATTTTGTTGCAGTGAGATTTGGTAATGTACTTGGATCGAGAGGGTCTGTGATTCCACTTTTCAAAAGTCAAATTGAAGAAGGTGGGCCAGTTACTGTGACACATCCTGAAATGACACGTTACTTTATGACAATTCCTGAAGCTTCTAGACTAGTTTTGCAGGCAGGGGCATTAGCAGAAGGTGGCGAAGTATTTGTGCTAGATATGGGAGAACCAGTGAAAATTGTAGATTTGGCACGTAATTTAATTAAGCTAAGTGGTAAAAAAGAAGACGACATACGCATTACTTATACAGGGATTAGATCCGGCGAAAAAATGTTTGAAGAGCTTATGAATAAAGATGAAGTTCATCCTGAACAAGTATTTGAAAAAATTTATCGTGGCAAAGTACAACATATGAAATGTAATGAAGTTGAAGCCATTATTCAAGACATCGTCAATGACTTTAGTAAAGAAAAAATTATTAACTATGCCAATGGCAAAAAGGGAGATAATTATGTTCGATGACAAAATTTTATTAATTACTGGGGGCACAGGATCATTCGGTAATGCTGTTATGAAACGGTTTTTAGATTCTAATATTAAAGAAATTCGTATTTTTTCACGCGATGAGAAAAAACAAGATGACATTCGAAAAAAATATAATAATTCAAAATTAAAGTTCTACATTGGTGATGTGCGTGATAGTCAAAGTGTAGAAACAGCAATGCGAGATGTTGATTACGTATTCCATGCAGCAGCTTTAAAACAAGTGCCGTCATGTGAATTCTTTCCAGTTGAGGCAGTGAAGACAAATATTATTGGTACAGAAAATGTCTTACAAAGTGCTATTCATCAAAATGTTAAAAAAGTCATATGTTTATCTACAGATAAGGCAGCGTATCCTATTAATGCTATGGGTATTTCGAAAGCAATGATGGAAAAAGTATTCATAGCCAAATCAAGAAATATTCGTAGTGAACAAACGCTTATTTGTGGTACAAGATACGGTAATGTGATGGCTTCAAGAGGATCAGTAATTCCTTTGTTTATCGACAAAATCAAAGCTGGAGAACCTTTAACGATTACAGATCCTGATATGACAAGATTTTTAATGAGTTTAGAAGATGCCGTGGAACTAGTTGTTCATGCATTTAAGCATGCAGAGACAGGCGATATCATGGTTCAAAAAGCACCAAGCTCAACAGTAGGGGATCTTGCGACCGCATTATTAGAATTGTTTGAAGCTGATAATGCAATTGAAATCATTGGTACGCGACATGGAGAGAAAAAAGCAGAAACATTGTTGACGAGAGAAGAATACGCACAATGTGAAGATATGGGTGATTATTTTAGAGTGCCGGCAGACTCCAGAGATTTAAATTATAGTAATTATGTTGAAACCGGTAACGAAAAGATTACGCAATCTTATGAATATAACTCCGATAATACACATATTTTAACGGTGGAAGAGATAAAAGAAAAACTTTTAACACTAGAATATGTTAGAAACGAATTGAACGATTATAAAGCTTCAATGAGATAGGAGAGATTGACGTTGAATATTGTAATTACAGGAGCAAAGGGTTTTGTAGGAAAAAACTTGAAAGCAGATTTAACATCAACGACAGATTATCATATTTTCGAAGTACATCGACAAACTAAAGAGGAAGAATTAGAGTCAGCGTTGTTGAAAGCAGACTTTGTCGTGCATTTAGCAGGTGTTAATCGACCTGAACACGACAAAGAATTCAGCTTAGGAAACGTGAGTTATTTAGATCATGTACTTGATATATTAACTAGAAATAAGAAAAAGCCGGCGATATTATTATCGTCTTCAATACAAGCAACACAAGATAATCCTTATGGTGAGAGTAAGTTGCAAGGGGAACAGCTATTAAGAGAGTATTCCGAAGAGTATGGCAATACGGTTTATATTTATCGATGGCCAAATTTATTCGGTAAGTGGTGTAAGCCGAATTATAACTCAGTGATTGCAACATTTTGTTACAAAATTGCACGTAACGAAGAGATTCAAGTTAATGATCGGAATGTTGAACTGACGCTAAACTACGTGGATGATATCGTCGCTGAAATAAAACGTGCTATTGAAGGAACTCCAACGATTGAAAATGGTGTACCTACAGTACCAAACGTATTTAAAGTGACATTGGGAGAAATTGTAGATTTATTATACAAGTTCAAACAGTCACGTCTCGATCGAACATTGCCGAAATTAGATAACTTGTTTGAAAAAGATTTGTATAGTACGTATTTAAGCTATCTACCTAGTACAGACTTTAGTTATCCCTTACTTATGAATGTGGATGATAGGGGTTCTTTTACAGAATTTATAAAAACACCGGATCGTGGTCAAGTTTCTGTAAATATTTCTAAACCAGGTATTACTAAAGGTAATCACTGGCATCATACTAAAAACGAAAAATTTCTAGTCGTATCAGGTAAAGGGGTAATTCGTTTTAGACATGTTAATGATGATGAAATCATTGAATATTACGTTTCTGGCGACAAATTAGAAGTTGTAGACATACCAGTAGGATACACACATAATATTGAAAATTTAGGCGACACAGATATGGTAACTATTATGTGGGTGAATGAAATGTTTGATCCAAATCAGCCAGATACGTATTTCTTGGAGGTATAGCGCATGGAAAAACTGAAATTAATGACAATAGTTGGTACAAGGCCTGAAATCATTCGTTTATCATCAACGATTAAAGCATGTGATCAATATTTTAATCAGATATTAGTACACACTGGTCAAAATTATGATTATACATTGAATCAAATTTTCTTTGATGATTTGGAATTAAGACAACCGGACCACTACTTAGAGGCAGTTGGAAGTAACCTTGGAGAAACGATGGGGAATATTATTGCGAAGACATATGACGTTTTATTACGCGAACAACCAGATGCACTTTTAATTCTTGGTGATACAAATAGTTGTTTAGCAGCAGTATCTGCTAAACGATTAAAAATTCCTGTATTCCACATGGAAGCGGGTAATAGATGCTTTGATCAGAATGTACCTGAAGAAATCAATCGTAAAATTGTTGACCATGTCAGTGATGTGAATCTACCTTATACGGAACATAGCAGACGTTATCTATTAGATGAAGGCTTCAATAAAGCGAATATCTTTGTGACAGGATCACCGATGACAGAAGTGATAGAAGCGCATCGAGATAAAATTAATCACAGTGACGTTTTAAATAAACTAGGATTAGAACCGCAACAATACATTTTAGTATCTGCGCATAGAGAAGAGAATATCGATAATGAAAAGAATTTTAAATCATTAATGAATGCGATAAATGATATTGCCAAAAAGTATAAAATGCCTGTGATTTATTCAACGCATCCAAGAAGTTGGAAGAAAATTGAAGAAAGTAAATTTGAATTTGATCCACTAGTTAAACAGTTAAAGCCATTTGGTTTCTTTGATTATAATGCATTGCAAAAAGATGCATTTGTTGTGCTATCAGATAGTGGAACATTGTCAGAAGAGTCGTCTATTTTGAAGTTCCCTGGTGTCCTTATTCGAACTTCCACAGAAAGACCGGAAGTACTAGATAAAGGTACGGTTATTGTAGGTGGTATTACCTATAACAATCTAATCCAATCCGTTGAACTAGCAAGAGAGATGCAAAACAATAACGAACCGATGATTGATGCTATTGATTATAAAGACACTAATGTTTCGACAAAGGTAGTTAAAATTATTCAAAGCTATAAAGATATTATCAATCGAAATACTTGGAGGAAATGACGATGAGGATAGCGATTGAAAAGATAATTGGTTTGCTGAAAAACCAGTCCTCTAAAGAATCGAATGTTAAGATTCATCGCTTGGCGTATATTACAAACTCAAAATTTGATGGCAATAACTATATAGATAGATGGTGTAAAATCAGGAATTCTCACATTGGTGAATACAGTTATATTGGATTTGGTAGTGATTTTAATAATGTAGAAGTAGGAAGATATTGTTCGATATCTTCGGATGTAAAAATTGGGTTAGGAAAACATCCTACACACTTTTTTAGCTCATCACCGATTTTTTATTCTAATAATAATCCATTTAACATAAAGCAAAAGTTTATAGACTTTAATGACCAACCAAGCCGTACAACAATTAAAAATGATGTGTGGATTGGTGCAAATGTAATTATTATGGATGGATTAACAATAAATACTGGTGCAGTCATAGCAGCCGGCTCAGTTGTTACTAAAAATGTAGGAGCATATGAGGTTGTTGGTGGGGTTCCTGCAAAAGTGATTAAGAAGCGATTTGACAATAAAACAATTGAAAAACTTTTGGAAAGCAAGTGGTGGGAGAAAACGCCTGACAAACTAAAAGGATTTTCGGTTGAATATTTAAATAAAAAGGATACTTAATGATATGAGAATTTTAAATATTGTATCGAGTAATATTGTTCAAGACCCAAGGGTACTTAAACAAATAGAAACAATTAAAGGCGTTACGAATGATTATAAAATTGTTGGAATGAATAATTCACAAGCTACTAATAAGCGATTGGAAAATTTAGATTGTAATTATCGTTTGTTAGGTAGCAAGGTAGATCCAAAAAATATTCTTTCTAAATTAATTAAGCGTATAAGATTTGCAACAGGTGTTATCCGAGAAATTAAAGCTTATAAACCTGACGTGATACATGCAAATGATTTCGACGTATTATTAATGGTCTATTTAAGCAATTATAAAAAAGCTAATATTGTTTATGATGCGCATGAAATATATGCGAAAAATGCCTTTATTAATAAAGTTCCACTTATTTCAAAGTTTGTAGAAAGTATAGAAAAACACATTGTAAAACATCGTGTTAATGCCTTCGTAACAGTAAGTCATGCAGCAAAAGAATATTATCAATCTAAAGGATATAAGAAGGAAGCGAATGTTATTACGAATGCACCTATTTTAAATGATAGCAGAGAATTTAAAGAAATCGAAAACTTTAAATCAATCGTATATCAAGGTCAAATTGTAATGGACAGAGGATATGAAGAGTTTATTATAGCTTCATCAGCTTTTAAACAAAATGCCCCTTCATTCATAATTCGAGGGTTTGGTCCGCATGAAGAAGTGATAAAAGAACTGATTAGTTATAACCCGGAAAATATTAGGTTGGATAAACCAGTTGAAGTAAAAGAATTGGTTGATAAGTTAGCAGAAAGTAATGTTGGTGTTGTCTTGACGAAACCTGTATCTATTAATTTTGAATATACAGTATCTAATAAAATTTTTGAATGTATACATGCTGGTTTACCAGTAATTTTATCTCCTGTCAAAGAGCATATTTATCTCAATGAAAAATATAAATTTGGCATTGTTCTAAAGGAAGTTACGCCGTTAGAAATTGAAAAGGCGGTTAGAAAATTAAGAGATAATCACGATTTGTTTAATCATTTACGTCAAAATGCAATTAAGGCGTCTAAAATTTTGAATTGGCAAATAGAAAGTGAACGATTAGTAAAATTATATAAATTTTAAAGAGAGGTAAACTATGAAATTTTTTGTACTTTGTGCAATTATCAGCATGAACATATTTATAGTAATCTCTACATTTACTAAAGAAGTATTAGGGTTCCCTATAGAGCCGGTGTATTACTCAACCATGGTTGGTATAGCATTAATTACTACGGTGTTTGCTATTTATAAGATAATTGTCACGCAAGAAATTCCGCGAGGGTTAATATTATTAATTGCTATATGTTTGCTTTATCTAGCTTTTTATTATTTTTCACCAGATAAGGAAGAGAAACTAGCTAAAAATAATATTCTATTCTTTTTAACATGGGCAGTTCCAGCGGCAATTAGTGGTATTTATATTAAATATATAAACAAGGCTACGGTAGAAAGATTTTTTAAATTAGTATTTTTCATATTTTCTGTTTCATTTATTTTTGTAATTTTAATACCAAAACTTACAGGTGAGATACCTAGCTATATCAATTTTGGACTTATGAACTATCAAAACGCTTCGTACCTTTCAGCATTTACTGCCGGATTAGGCATTTATTTCATTATGAAAGGTTCAGTGAAACATAAGTGGATATATGTTCTATTTACAATAATTGATATCCCTATTGTGTTTATACCAGGAGGGCGTGGAGGTGCTATTTTATTAATTCTTTACGGCTTATTTGCATTTATACTTATTACGTTTAAAAGAGGAATACCTATTGCAGTAAAAAGCATTATGTATATTTCTGCATTAAGCATATCTAGTGTATTGATTTACTTTCTTTTTACAAAAGGTTCGAATACTAGAACATTTTCATATCTACAAGGTGGAACACTTAATTTAGAAGGTACTTCTGGAAGAGGACCGATTTATGAAAAAGGTATTTACTTTATTCAACAAAGTCCGTTATTAGGCTATGGGCCATTTAACTATTATAAACTAATCGGAAATATACCACATAACATCATTATTGAGTTGATTCTATCATTTGGCTTATTAGGGTTTTTTATCATAATGATTTGCATTTTGCTACTAGTTTATAAAATGATTAGGAACTATGATCCAAACACTATAGATTTACTCGTTATGTTTATAGCAATCTATCCAATCACATTATTAATGTTTAGTTCAAATTATTTAGTTGTAAGTGAATTTTGGTTTGTGTTGTTCTATTTTATTACAAAAGGACGGCGTCATCATGGTTAAGAAAGTTTTTATTATGGATAGTGTAAAGACAATAATTGGTACGTTGCTTATAGCTTTAGGATTACAATTTTTAGCTTATCCAATTATTAATCAACGAGTAGGTAATGAAGCGTTTGGTTCTATTTTAACGATTTATACAATAATAACAATCACGAGTGTTGTATTAGGCAATACGCTTAACAATATACGATTGATTAATATGAATCTATACAAATCCAATCATTACTACTGGAAATTTGTGTTGATACTTTTAATTTCAATTCTGATTGAGAGTATAGCTTTAATTATTGTATTTCTTTACTTTTTTAATTTGAACACCATCGATATTATCTTTTTAATTCTACTTAATATTTTAATGTGCTTAAGGATTTATCTGAATGTATTTTTTAGGATGACTTTAAAATATAATCAGATTTTGTATATTGCTCTTATTCAATTTTTAGGTTTGTTGATAGGACTACTTCTATATTATTTAACCCAAAACTGGATTGTTTGTTTTATTACCAGTGAATTGTTTGCAACGATATATACATTGGTTAAATTACGGGGATTAACTATAGGCGCGTATCAAAGTGAAGATAATAATGTGGTAAAAGATTATGTGATGCTACTGAGTACAAATAGCCTTAATAATTTGAATCTCTACTTAGATAGATTAATCTTATTACCAATTATAGGTGGAACAGCTGTAACTATATCATTTCTTTCAACATTTATTGGGAAAATGTTAGCTACATTTCTGTATCCGATTAATAATGTAGTGCTTTCACATATTTCTGTAAATGAAAGTGACAATATAAAGAAACAATATTTGAAAACTAATCTATTTGCTATAGCTGCCCTATGTTTAGTCATGATTATATGTTATCCAATTACAATAATTATTGTCTCTTTACTGTATAACATTGATTCAAGTTTATATTCGAAGTTTATTATTTTAGGTAATATAGGTGTTTTATTCAATGCAGTGAGTATTATGATCCAAACTTTAAATACAAAACACGCATCAATAACATTACAAGCGAATTATATGACGTTTCACACGATTACATTTATATTCATAACTATTTTAATGACAATTGCGTTTGGTCTAAATGGATTCTTTTGGACAACGCTGTTCAGCAACATTATTAAGTATGTGATTTTAAATATTATAGGTTTAAAGTCTAAATTCATTAATAAAAAGGACGTCGATTAGATGAGTGAAAAAAAGATTTTGATTTTATGTCAGTATTTTTATCCGGAATATGTATCTTCTGCGACGTTACCAACTCAATTGGCGGAAGATTTAATTGCGAATCACATTAATGTCGATGTCATGTGTGGATGGCCATATGAATATAGTAATCATAAACAGGTTTCTAAAACCGAGATGCATCGTGGTATTCGCATTCGACGTCTCAAGTATTCGAGGTTTAATAACAAAAGTAAGGTTGGAAGGATCATCAATTTCTTTAGTTTATTTTCAAAATTCGTGATTAATATACCTAAAATGTTGAAATATGATCAGATTCTTGTTTACTCTAATCCACCAATCTTGCCATTAATACCAGACGTTTTACACAGACTGCTTAAGAAAAAATATTCTTTTGTGGTGTATGATATAGCACCTGATAATGCGATTAAGACAGGTGCAACTCGTCCAGGTAGCATGATTGATAAGCTGATGCGTTACATTAATAGACATGTCTACAAGAATGCTGAAAATGTCATTGTCCTTGGTACGGAAATGAAAAACTACTTACTAAATCATCAAATTTCTAAAAATGCTGACAATATCCATGTGATTCCTAACTGGTATGACATGCGTCAATTACAAGACAATCGTATCTATAATGACACATTTAAAGCTTACCGTGAGCAATACGACAAAATTTTATTGTATAGCGGTAATATGGGGCAGTTACAGGATATGGAGACACTTATCTCATTTTTAAAATTAAATAAGGATCAGCCTCAAACGTTAACAATACTTTGTGGTCATGGTAAGAAATTTGCAGATGTCAAAACGGCAATAGAAGACCATCGTATTGAAAATGTTAAAATGTTTGAGTTTTTAACAGGTACAGACTATGCTGACGTATTAAAAATTGCGGATGTATGTATTGCATCGCTGATTAAAGAAGGCGTCGGTTTAGGCGTGCCGAGCAAGAATTATGGCTACCTTGCAGCTAAGAAACCGTTGGTACTCATCATGGATAAGCAATCTGATATCGTTCAACATGTTGAACAATATGATGCGGGTATCCAAATTGATAATGGCGATGCACATGCCATTTATAACTTCATCAACACTCACTCGAGTAAGGAATTGCACGAGATGGGTGAGCGCGCACATCAACTGTTTAAAGATAAATATACGAGAGAAATTAATACTATGAAGTATTACAATCTGTTGAAGTGAGGAGATAATTATGAAGCGATTATTCGATGTAGTGAGTTCAATATATGGTTTAGTAGTTTTAAGTCCGATTCTGTTAATTACAGCATTACTAATTAAAATGGAATCACCTGGACCAGCCATTTTCAAACAAAAAAGACCGACGATTAATAATGAATTGTTTAATATTTATAAGTTTAGATCAATGAAAATAGACACACCTAATGTTGCAACTGATTTAATGGATTCAACATCGTATATAACAAAGACAGGGAAGGTCATTCGTAAGACCTCTATTGATGAATTGCCACAATTATTGAATGTTTTAAAAGGAGAAATGTCAATTGTAGGTCCTAGACCAGCGCTTTATAATCAATACGAATTAATCGAAAAACGTACAAAAGCGAACGTGCATACGATTAGACCAGGTGTGACAGGACTAGCTCAAGTGATGGGGAGAGATGATATTACTGATGATCAAAAAGTAGCGTATGATCATTATTACTTAACACATCAATCTATGATGCTTGATATGTATATCATATATAAAACAATTAAAAATATCGTTACTTCAGAAGGTGTGCATCACTAATGAGAAAAAATATTTTAATTACAGGCGTACATGGATATATCGGTAATGCTTTAAAAGATAAGCTTATTGAACAAGGACATCAAGTAGATCAAATTAATGTTAGGAATCAATTATGGAAGTCGACCTCGTTCAAAGATTATGATGTTTTAATTCATACAGCAGCTTTGGTTCACAACAATTCACCTCAAGCAAGGCTATCTGATTATATGCAAGTGAATATGTTGCTTACGAAACAATTGGCACAAAAGGCTAAAGCTGAAGACGTTAAACAATTTATTTTTATGAGTACTATGGCAGTTTATGGAAAAGAAGGTCAGGTTGGTAAATCAGATCAAATTGATACACAAACACCAATGAACCCTACGACCAATTATGGTATTTCCAAAAAGTTCGCTGAACAAGCATTACAAGAGTTGATTAGTGATTCGTTTAAAGTAGCAATTGTGAGACCACCAATGATTTATGGTGCACATTGCCCAGGAAATTTCCAACGGTTAATGCAATTGTCAAAGCGATTGCCAATCATTCCAAATATTAACAATCAGCGCAGTGCATTATATATTAAACATCTGACAGCATTTATTGATCAATTAATATCATTAGAAGTGACAGGCGTGTATCATCCTCAAGATAGTTTTTACTTTGATACATCGTCAGTAATGTATGAAATACGTCGCCAATCACATCATAAAACGGTATTGATCAACATGCCTTCAATGCTAAATAAGTATTTTAATAAGTTGTTGGTCTTTAGAAAATTATTCGGCAATTTAATATACAGCAATACGTTATATGAAAATAATAATGCACTTGAAGTTATTCCTGGAAAAATGTCACTTGTTATTGCGGACATCATGGATGAAACGACAACCAAAGATAAGGCATAAGTCATCTATTAAATAAAATCAACATACAAATCGTTTTATTTGGAGGTTATAGTATGAAGTTAACAGTAGTTGGCTTAGGTTATATTGGTTTACCAACATCAATTATGTTTGCAAAGCATGGCGTCGATGTGCTTGGTGTTGATATTAATCAGCAAACGATTGATAAGTTACAAAGTGGTCAAATTAGTATTGAAGAACCTGGATTACAAGAGGTTTATGAAGAGGTACTGTCATCGGGAAAATTGAAGGTATCTACAACGCCAGAAGCATCTGATGTTTTTATCATTGCCGTTCCGACGCCGAATAATGATGATCAGTACCGGTCATGTGACATTTCGCTAGTTATGCATGCATTAGATAGTATTTTACCATTTTTAGAAAAAGGAAATACCATTATTGTAGAGTCGACAATTGCGCCTAAAACGATGGATGATTTTGTAAAACCGGTCATTGAAAATTTAGGGTTTACAATAGGTGAAGATATTTATTTAGTACATTGTCCAGAACGTGTACTGCCAGGAAAAATTTTAGAAGAATTAGTTCATAACAATCGCATCATTGGCGGTGTGACTAAAGCTTGTATTGAAGCGGGTAAACGTGTCTATCGCACATTCGTTCAGGGAGAAATGATTGAAACAGATGCACGTACTGCTGAAATGAGTAAGCTAATGGAAAACACATATAGAGACGTGAACATTTCTTTAGCTAATGAATTAACAAAAATTTGCAATAACTTAAATATTAATGTATTAGATGTGATTGAAATGGCAAACAAACATCCGCGTGTTAATATCCATCAACCTGGTCCAGGTGTAGGCGGTCATTGTTTAGCTGTTGATCCGTACTTTATTATTGCTAAAGACCCTGAAAATGCAAAGTTAATTCAAACTGGACGTGAAATTAATAATTCAATGCCGGCCTATGTTGTTGATACAACGAAACAAATCATTAAAGCGTTGAGCGGGAATAAAGTCACAGTATTTGGTTTAACTTATAAAGGTGATGTTGATGATATAAGAGAATCACCAGCATTTGATATTTATGAGCTATTAAATCAAGAACCAGACATAGAAGTATGTGCTTATGATCCACATGTTGCATTAGATTTTGTAGAACATGATATGTCACATGCTGTCAAAGACGCATCGCTAGTATTGATTTTAAGTGACCACTCAGAATTTAAAAATTTATCGGACAGTCATTTTGATAAAATGAAGCATAAAGTGATTTTTGATACAAAAAATGTTGTGAAATCATCATTTGAAGATGTATCGTATTATAATTATGGCAATATATTTAATTTTATCGACAAATAAAATGTGTCAAACTAGGGCATACATGATTAAGGAAAGATAAGCTGTTATGTGTTTGAACTTCAGAGAGGATAATGTTATGAAAAAAATTATGGTTATTTTCGGTACGAGACCCGAAGCAATAAAAATGGCACCATTAGTAAAAGAAATTGATCATAATGGGAACTTTGAAGCGAACATTGTGATTACAGCACAACATAGAGATATGTTAGATAGTGTGTTAAGTATATTTGATATTCAAGCTGATCATGATTTAAATATTATGCAAGATCAACAAACGTTAGCGGACCTTACCGCGAATACGCTTGCTAAACTTGATAGCATCATTAATGAGGAACAGCCGGATATGATTTTAGTACATGGTGATACTACAACGACTTTTGTAGGAAGTTTGGCAGCATTTTATCATCAAATTCCGGTCGGACATGTAGAAGCCGGACTTCGAACACATCAGAAATACTCGCCATTTCCTGAAGAGTTAAATCGAGTCATGGTAAGTAATATTGCTGAATTGAATTTTGCACCAACAGTAATTGCAGCTAAAAATTTACTTTTTGAAAACAAAGACAAAGAGAGTATCTTTATTACTGGAAATACAGTTATTGACGCATTGTCAACAACAGTTCAAAATGATTTTGTTTCAACGATTATTAATAAACATAAAGGCAAGAAAGTTATTTTACTAACAGCGCATCGTCGTGAAAATATTGGGGAACCGATGCATCAGATTTTTAAAGCAGTAAGAGATTTGGCAGATGAATATAAAGATGTTGTCTTCATTTATCCAATGCATCGTAATCCAAAGGTAAGAGCGATTGCCGAAAAATATTTATCTGGGAGAAATCGGATTGAATTAATTGAGCCATTAGATGCGATTGAGTTCCATAATTTTACAAATCAATCGTACCTCGTGCTGACAGATTCTGGTGGTATTCAAGAGGAGGCTCCTACATTTGGAAAACCTGTGTTGGTATTAAGGAATCATACAGAGCGTCCCGAAGGCGTTGAGGCGGGAACATCGAGAGTAATTGGCACAGATTATGACAATATTGTTCGAAATGTGAAACAATTGATTGAGGATGATGAAGCGTATCAACGTATGAGTCAAGCGAATAATCCATATGGTGATGGACAAGCATCACAACGTATTTGTGAAGCAATAGAATATTATTTTGGATTGCGCTCAGACAAGCCGGATGAATTCATACCTTTACGTCACAAATAATAAAAAACCCCTAATCATGAAGTTGGTTTAGACAACCAGCGGTGACTAGGGGTTTTTAATATATTTATTTTTGATAGTGGTAGCCAATATCATATTTGAATACTTTATTTGATAATATTGGACTTTGCTGTCCATCGTCATCACTTTTTAAACGTACATTTTTATGAGCTTCTTTAAATACATCGGAATTCAACCAATTATTAAAGCTATCTTCAGATTCCCAAATAGTTAAGATTTTAACTTCGTCTGTATCCTCGGTATTTAATGTTTTAGTGACAAACATTTGTTGGAAGCCTTCAATAGTTTCAATACCTTGTCTATTGTAAAAACGTTCAATCGTTTCTTCCGCACTGCCTTTTTGTAATTGTAATCTATTTTCTGCCATAAACATGGGCAATCACTCCTCTATTTTATGATTTGATTTGGGTAATGTTTTTACAAATGTAAAGAGTACAGCGGTCTGTATGATAACCATGATGATTAATCCTACACGGACTGCAAGAACATCCACCATATAAATTGAAAAACCTATTACAATGTATAAGCTAATTAAAATTTTAATTTTCTGTTGTAGCGTGTAGCCTCGATGTAAATAAAAGTTTTCTACATATTCTTTATAAATTTTTTGATTAATAAGCCAATTGTAAAAGCGATCTGAACTTCGAGCAAAACAAAAAACTGCTACGAGTAAAAAAGGGGTCGTTGGCAGTAAAGGTAATACGGCACCTGCAATACCAAGCGCTGTAAATATTAAGCCAATGACGATTAAAATAAGTCGCATTGAAAAAACTCCATTCTAGTACTATTGCGCATGTAATATTATTTTAGTAATATAACTCATGCTAAATATAATGTGTATGATAAGTGCAATGACTCAGTAAAATGAAACGTTGTTGAATTATCCTTGTCCCATTAACGCGTTTTAAGCGCGCTTTCATAACAACTAAACTATTTAATGAGAATTATTCTCAAGTATTATAGTTATATTATGTGTTTTATTTTTGAAAAGTGCAATATGTTTTCGAAAATAAGATTATTTTTATGTGCAAAAACGACGCAAAAGTTTTAAAAATGAGACTTCTGTGAGCTGATTATTTTATAAAATGTAAACGCTTACTATATAATGTGAATCATATCGTTTAAAAGCATTATTAAATATGATGCTAAGAGATTTATATTATAGCCAATAAACAAAGGAGAGATAATATGGCAGTAAACGTTCGAGATTATATAGCAGAGAATTATGGTTTATTTATCAATGGGGAATTTGTTAAAGGTAGCAGTGACGAAACAATCGAAGTGACTAATCCAGCAACTGGAGAAACACTATCACATATTACAAGAGCAAAAGATAAAGATGTCGATTATGCAGTCGAAGTGGCGCAAGAGGCATTTGAATCATGGTCATTAACTTCTAAATCAGAACGTGCACAAATGTTGCGTGATATTTGTGATAAATTAATGGCACAAAAAGATAAAATTGCAATGATTGAAACATTAAATAATGGTAAACCGATTCGTGAGACAACAGCAATTGATATTCCATTTGCTGCAAGACATTTCCATTATTTCGCAAGTGTTATTGAAACAGAAGAAGGTACAGTGAATGATATCGATAAAGACACAATGAGTATCGTACGACATGAGCCGATTGGCGTCGTAGGTGCTGTTGTTGCTTGGAACTTCCCAATGCTATTAGCTGCATGGAAGATTGCGCCAGCCATTGCTGCAGGTAATACAATTGTGATTCAACCTTCGTCTTCAACACCATTAAGTTTATTGGAAGTTGCTAAAATTTTCCAAGAGGTATTACCTAAAGGTGTTGTCAATATACTAACGGGTAAAGGTTCAGAATCAGGTAATGCAATTTTCAATCATGATGGTGTAGATAAATTATCATTTACGGGCTCAACTGATGTAGGTTATCAAGTTGCCGAAGCTGCAGCAAAACATCTAGTACCCGCTACATTAGAACTTGGTGGTAAAAGCGCCAATATCATATTAGATGATGCTAATTTAGACCTTGCAGTTGAAGGCATTCAGTTAGGTATTTTATTCAACCAAGGTGAAGTATGTAGTGCAGGTTCTCGATTATTAGTTCATGAAAAAATTTATGATCAATTGGTGCCACGTTTACAAGAGGCATTTTCAAATATTAAAGTTGGAGATCCACAAGATGAAGCTACACAAATGGGTAGTCAAACTGGTAAGGATCAATTAGATAAAATTCAATCATATATTGATGCAGCAAAAGAATCAGATGCACAAATTTTAGCAGGCGGTCATCGTTTAACTGAAAATGGGTTAGATAAAGGATTCTTCTTTGAACCGACATTAATTGCTGTGCCAGATAATCATCACAAATTAGCGCAAGAAGAAATATTTGGACCAGTGTTAACAGTGATTAAAGTGAAGGACGATCAAGAAGCAATTGATATAGCTAATGATTCAGAGTATGGTTTAGCAGGCGGCGTATTTTCTCAAAATATCACACGTGCATTAAATATTGCTAAAGCTGTTCGTACAGGACGTATTTGGATTAACACTTACAACCAAGTACCAGAAGGCGCACCATTTGGTGGTTATAAAAAATCAGGTATCGGTCGAGAAACTTATAAAGGTGCGTTAAGTAACTATCAACAAGTTAAAAATATTTATATTGATACAAGCAATGCTTTAAAAGGTTTGTACTAGAATAAATATCGTTTCTGAAGCGTGTTTGCAGGCAGTCTAGCGGTAAGTCTTAGCATGTTTACGGAGTTGTTTAGATTTTAAGCGAAACAAAATATTTAGGAACACGTATCATGATATTAGGATATAATGACTAAAATAATAGCAGTAGGATGGTTTTTAATTGCAAATCATCTTACTGCTGTTTTTAATTATGCTAATTTGCGATGCGGCTATTATAAGGACAGAGTTGTTTATGAATTATGGTGATTTAGAAATATGAAGTTCAATATGCAAAGTCATCGTTTGTTTTAATATGTGGAACAATCATAAAAGTTATTGCGATTTTTTGAACTTAATGAAACTAAACAATAAATTTGAGATACTTTTTTGTCATTTTTATGTAACTCACACAATAATCTCGTACATTATTAAAAATTTCTATATGCTAGGGTTAAAGCAAAGAGCGAGTGTGCTGCAAAATTTTTTCCAAGGTGATATTACATAAAGGTATAAAGGGTAAAGATTAATGAGTTGTCATGAGAAGAACGATGGTGTATAAATTATGGTTAATTCCGGAAGCATTAATATTAATCTGAGAAGCTATAAAGAATTATTTTTAAAAGCGACAATATTAAATACGACGCATTTATTTAGGAGTGGCAAACGTATGAATGGGAAAAAGGCGAATACGATAAACAGATACAAATATTTTCATCATGTCGATCATCAAAAAATTCAACAAAGTTCTAAAAAGACGCTATGGGCATCACTTATCATCACACTATTATTTACAGTGATTGAATTTGTTGGAGGTTTAGTATCTAATTCATTAGCATTGCTGTCAGACTCATTTCATATGCTTAGTGATGTATTAGCACTCGGTTTGTCAATGTTGGCAATTTATTTTGCTAGTAAGAAGCCGACTGCACGCTACACATTCGGATATTTAAGATTTGAGATATTAGCGGCATTTTTAAATGGATTAGCATTAATTGTGATTTCAATTTGGATTTTATATGAAGCTATTGTACGTATTATTTATCCGCAACCCATTGAAAGTGGCATTATGTTTATGATTGCTAGTATTGGTTTACTCGTCAATATTATTTTGACTGTTATCCTTGTAAGGTCTTTAAAACAAGAAGACAATATCAATATTCAAAGTGCATTATGGCATTTCATGGGAGACTTATTGAACTCTATTGGTGTCATCGTTGCAGTTGTATTGATTTACTTTACAGGATGGCGCATCATCGACCCAATCATTAGTATTGTAATTTCACTCATCATTTTACGTGGTGGTTATAAAATTACGCGTAATGCGTGGTTAATTTTAATGGAAAGTGTGCCTCAACATTTGGATACTGATCAAATTATGGCAGATATTAAAAACATAGATGGCATATTAGATGTACATGAATTTCATTTGTGGAGTATTACAACAGAGCATTATTCATTAAGCGCCCATGTTGTGTTAGATAAAAAATATGAGGGTGATGATTATCAAGCGATTGATCAAGTATCATCATTGTTGAAAGAAAAATATGGCATTGCACATTCAACGTTGCAAATTGAAAACTTGCAATTGAATCCATTAGATGAGCCATACTTCGACAAATTAACATAAATAAAACATTGTAGCGCCTAAAACATTAATCTATGTCATAGGCGCACGTTTCGTTTTATACTTATGTTGCATCATCTAAATGATTTTCGTCGATGTCTTTGATGGTATCTACATCTAACACGACATTTTTAGGTTTCAAAATATGAATATGTTTTTCATCATTTGTATGTAAAATGCGTTCTATGATGTACCTTTGACCGGTCATTGTTTCTACAGCAATCTTTTTGTTTCTTGCTAAACTTGCTACGACAGATTCTTTATCCATAATGATAGCCCCCTATATATATGTTTATTTACTTATACCCTAACATTATTTTTATACTCTTTGAAAATATATTTTACAGAATTTTATCTAAATATTTAAAAAAATAGCTTAATATCCTTGTAATCTGATAAGAATTATAGTAATATTTTTTCAACCATTGTTATAGGAGGTCTTATTAATGACATTATTTTTATTAGAAGCTAACAATCTTGATTTTGCATCAACGAAAGAAGAACTAGAAGCAAAGGCAGCATCACTATCTACGAAGACAATTCCAACATTAATTGAAGTACAAGCTACTGAAAATTTAACTCATGGTTATTTTATTGTGGAAGCAAATGACGAAGCAGAAGCTAAACAATTTTTAACAGAAGCAGATATTAGTATTCAATTAGTCAAAGAAGTACGCTTAGTTGGTAAAGATTTAGATGAAGTTAAAAATGGTGATGCACATGTTGATTACCTTGTAACTTGGAACATTCCGGAAGGCATTACGATGGATCAATATTTAGCACGTAAAAAGAAAAATTCTGTTCATTATGAAGAAGTGCCAGAAGTTGAATTTAAACGCACATATGTATGTGAAGATATGTCTAAATGTATTTGTTTATACAACGCACCTGATGAAGAAGCGGTACGTCGCGCGCGCAAAGCAGTTGATACACCGATTGATGGCATCGAAAAACTTTAATAAGACAACAAGTTGATGAGATATATGTATATAGGTTTGACGTGGATTTCGATTGCAGTTAATTAGAATAGCTCAATGCTATAAATGTAAGTAGTTGATATGAAGAAACTAATGAACTAAATGCAAGTATTGTCTAAAACAATCATTTTATTGAAATTTAGTAGAGCTGAAATTAATATAACGTCGTTAATTGAATAACGCTTATGTTATAAGAGCACTCATACCAAACCATAATCATCTATAGATATAACAATTCACGATATAAGGGCTGTGTTTGGCATAGCCCTTTAGATATACACTTAATTCCTATTAAAATAGTAGGGATTAAAAGGGGGCTTGTCATGATTAAAATTCAACAATTACAACATCACTTTGGATCACATAAAGTAATTCATAACTTTAATTTGGACATTAGCAAGGGAGAAATAGTCACTTTCATAGGAAAAAGTGGTTGCGGAAAGTCTACTTTACTCAATATCATCGGTGGATTTATTCATCCATCATCTGGTCGTGTCATTATTGATAACGAAATTAAACAACAGCCGTCTCCAGATTGTTTAATGCTATTTCAACATCATAATCTGCTGCCATGGAAAACGATTAATGACAACATTAGGATTGGATTCCAACAGAAAATTAGTGATGAAGAGATTAACGCACAGCTTAAATTAGTTGATTTAGAAGGCAGGGGAAAGCATTTTCCCGAGCAACTGTCCGGGGGTATGAAACAACGTGTGGCACTATGTCGAGCGCATGTGCATAAGCCTAACGTTATATTGATGGATGAGCCATTAGGTGCATTAGATGCATTTACACGTTATAAACTTCAGGATCAACTAGTGCAACTAAAACATAAAACGCAATCAACTATTATTTTAGTGACGCATGACATTGATGAAGCTATTTATCTTTCCGACCGCATTGTTCTGTTAGGTGAAGGGTGCAATATTATTTCTCAATATGAAATTACAGCATCACATCCACGCAGTCGTAATGATAGCCACCTACTTAAGATTCGTAATGAAATTATGGAAACATTTGCATTGAATCATCATCAAGTTGAACCTGAATATTATTTATAAGGAGTGAGTGACGATGAAAAGGTTAAGCATAATCGTCATCATTGGAATCTTTATAATTACAGGATGCGATTGGCAAAGGACGTCTAAAGAACCGTCTAAAAATGCCCAAAATCAGCAAGTGATTAAAATTGGATATTTGCCGATTACACATTCAGCTAATTTGATGATGACTAAAAAATTATTATCACAATACAATCATCCGAAATATAAACTAGAATTAGTTAAATTCAATAATTGGCCAGATTTAATGGACGCATTAAACAGTGGTCGTATTGATGGTGCATCAACTTTAATAGAGCTAGCGATGAAATCAAAACAGAAGAGCTCAAATATAAAGGCTGTGGCATTGGGCCATCATGAAGGCAATGTCATTATGGGACAAAAAGGTATGCACTTAAATGAATTTAATAATAATGGCGATGATTACCATTTTGGTATACCACATCGTTATTCAACACATTATCTTTTACTTGAGGAATTACGTAAACAATTAAAGATTAAACCGGGGCATTTTAGCTATCATGAAATGTCGCCAGCAGAAATGCCAGCCGCATTGAGTGAACACAGAATTACAGGGTATTCTGTAGCCGAACCATTCGGTGCACTGGGTGAAAAGTTAGGCAAAGGTAAGACTTTGAAACATGGTGATGACGTTATACCTGATGCGTATTGCTGTGTGCTAGTACTGAGAGGGGAATTGCTTGATCAACACAAGGATGTAGCGCAAGCATTTGTACAAGATTATAAAAAGTCTGGCTTTAAAATGAATGATCGCAAGCAAAGTGTAGACATTATGACGCATCATTTTAAACAAAGTCGTGACGTTTTAACACAGTCAGCGGCATGGACATCCTATGGTGATTTAACAATTAAGCCATCCGGCTATCAAGAAATTACGACATTGGTAAAACAACATCATTTGTTTAATCCACCTGCATATGATGACTTTGTTGAACCGTCATTGTATAAGGAGGCATCGCGTTCATGACACGTCCCACAAATAACAAATTTATATTACCTATTATCACATTTATTATTTTCTTAGGCATTTGGGAAATGGTCATTATTATTGGGCATTACCAACCTGTATTGTTACCTGGTCCTGTTCTTGTAGGAAAAAGTATATGGACTTTCATTGTTACTGGAGAAATTTTCCAACATTTAGCAATTAGTTTATGGAGATTTGTAGCGGGCTTTGTTGTCGCATTGTTGGTTGCTATTCCATTGGGCTTCTTGCTTGGAAGGAATCGTTGGCTATACAACGCTATCGAACCGCTATTTCAATTGATTAGGCCGATATCTCCGATAGCATGGGCACCATTTGTTGTTCTATGGTTTGGTATTGGTAGTTTGCCAGCGATTGCGATTATTTTTATCGCTGCTTTTTTCCCAATTGTGTTCAATACTATTAAAGGCGTTAGAGACATTGAACCTCAATATTTAAAAATAGCGGCAAATTTAAATTTAACTGGGTGGTCATTGTATCGCAATATATTATTTCCCGGGGCATTTAAACAAATCATGGCTGGGATACATATGGCGGTAGGAACAAGTTGGATATTTTTAGTTTCTGGTGAAATGATTGGTGCACAATCGGGATTAGGTTTTTTAATCGTTGATGCACGAAATATGTTGAACTTAGAAGATGTTTTAGCAGCAATATTCTTTATCGGATTATTTGGTTTTATTATTGATCGATTCATTAGTTATATTGAGCAGTTTATACTTAGAAGATTTGGTGAATAAGGAGAGATGATGATGACTTTAGAAACGCTTATCAAAGAACAATTAGATCCTCATTTAGTAGAAGTTGATGAAGGGACGTATTATCCGAGAACATTTATTCAACAATTATTTGTAGATGGTTATTTCGGTGAGGCGGCATTGAGAAAAAATGCTGAAGTAATCGAAGCTGTATCGCAGTCTTGTTTGACAACAGGATTTTGTTTATGGTGCCAATTAGCTTTTTCAACGTATTTAGAAAATGCCACGCAGCCACATTTAAATAATGACTTACAACAGCAATTGTTATCTGGAGAAATATTAGGTGCTACCGGATTGTCTAATCCGATGAAGTCATTTAATGATTTAGAAAAGTTGAACCTTGAACACACTTATGTTGATGGACAATTGGTTGTCAGTGGACGTATGCCAGCTGTAAGTAATATTCAAGAAGACCATTATTTTGGTGCGATTTCGAAACATGAATCATCAGATGAATTTGTCATGTTCATTCTACGTGCCAATCAAGATGGTATCACTCTCGTTGAAAAAACAAATTTTTTAGGGGTCAACGGGTCAGCAACGTATCAAATCACATTGAATCAAGTCGTAGTGCCACAATCACAAATCATCACGCATGATGCGAAGCAGTTTGCGGCAACTATTCGCCCGCAATTTATTGCTTACCAAATTCCAATAGGATTAGGCTCAATTAAAAGTTCTTTAGAGTTAATTGATGCATTTTCAAATGCGCAAAACGGAATAAATCAATATTTAGAGTATGATGTTGAAGCTTTTAAAAAACGTTATCGTCAACTTAGAGAGGAATATTATGCAATATTAGATGACGGTAACTTAACTTCACATTTAAGTGAATTAATATCATTGAAGAAGAACATTGGCTATTTATTGTTAGATGTAAATCAAGCTTCTGTTGTCAATGGTGGTTCAAGAGCGTACACACCATATTCGCCACAAGTTCGCAAGTTAAAAGAAGGATTCTTCTTCGCAGCATTGACACCAACATTAAGACATTTAGGTAAACTTGAGGCAGAGTTGAAGGGGTAAGTATGATATGCTGATCTGTTGTTTAGATGCGTTTGTTGAAACATTTTTTAAAATAATATAAATCTTAGTTTATAAACATTTTCTGTTTATTTGTTATATCCTTTTAACTAGGAAAATATACATTTCGTAATAATAATAATCGTTATCATTGAAAAAGTGTTTATAAGGTGTATAATGAAAATGTGAACAATTAATGAACTTCTTATTTTAAAGAAGGTGAATACTATAGATACGCATACTAAAGAACAACAATTCTCGAATCTAGTAAGATCTTATCGTAAAGAATACGTGGGTAAAGGACCCAATAGTATTCGAGTGTCGTTTAAAGATAATTGGGCGATTGCACATATGACAGGTGTTTTGAGTAAAGTTGAGAGTTTTTACCTAAACGACAAACGCAATGAATCGATGCTCCATTATACACGCACAGAGAAGATTAAACAGATGTATAAAGAAATAGATGTAAATGAGATGGAAAGTCTTGTAGGCGCTAAGTTCGTAAAATTATTTACAGATATTGATTTGAATGATGATGAAGTCATTTCAATATTTGTTTTCGATAAGTCAATAGAATAAGTGTTGCTGGTGTAAGGTACACGGTGCTGTTTGCTAACTTCGCTTTGAATTTAACAATAATTCAAGGGGGTGGTATGTCAAACGGTGCCGTTTTTTTGTCATATTTTTAAAACAAGCAACATGCAACACGTACTTTAAGGAAGTCAAAATTTATCATTTAGGAGAGATGGATATGAAAATCGTAGCGTTATTTCCAGAAGCAGTAGAAGGTCAAGAAAATCAATTACTTAATACTAAAAAAGCATTAGGATTAAAAACATTTTTAGAGGAAAGAGGACATGAGTTCATTATATTAGCAGATAATGGTGAAGACTTAGATAAACATTTACCAGATATGGATGTGATTATTAGTGCGCCATTTTATCCTGCATATATGACTCGTGAACGTATTGAAAAAGCACCGAACTTGAAATTAGCAATTACAGCAGGTGTAGGATCTGACCATGTAGATTTAGCGGCAGCAAGTGAACACAATATTGGTGTCGTTGAAGTTACAGGAAGTAATACAGTTAGTGTGGCAGAACATGCGGTTATGGATTTATTAATACTTCTTAGAAACTATGAAGAAGGTCATCGTCAATCAGTAGAAGGTGAATGGAACTTGTCTCAAGTAGGTAATCATGCGCATGAATTACAACACAAAACAATTGGTATTTTTGGATTTGGTCGAATTGGACAACTTGTTGCTGAAAGATTAGCGCCATTTAATGTAACATTACAACACTATGATCCAATCAATCAACAAGACCATAAATTGTCTAAATTTGTAAGCTTTGATGAACTTGTTTCAACAAGTGATGCGATTACAATTCATGCACCATTAACACCAGAAACTGATAACTTATTTGATAAAGATGTTTTAAGTCGTATGAAAAAACACAGTTATTTAGTGAATACTGCACGTGGTAAAATTGTAAATCGCGATGCGTTAGTTGAAGCGTTAGCATCCGAGCATTTACAAGGATATGCTGGTGATGTTTGGTATCCACAACCTGCACCTGCTGATCATCCATGGAGAACAATGCCTAGAAATGCTATGACAGTTCACTATTCAGGTATGACTTTAGAAGCACAAAAACGTATTGAAGATGGAGTTAAAGATATTTTAGAGCGTTTCTTCAATCATGAACCTTTCCAAGATAAAGATATTATTGTTGCAAGTGGTCGTATTGCTAGTAAAAGTTATACAGCTAAATAGAATAAGGATGCTGGGCTAGCGATTAACGCTTTCAATTTTATATAAATGAATTATATAAGCACTACTGCTGTTGTAAAGATGGCAGTAGTTTTTTTATGATTACATCTAAGTATAGTCACGGCTATGTTAGGACAATGATTTAACATTTACGCACATATGTGTTCACTTACGCAATTATTGATAAATTTCATTCATTTGGAATAATATATAGTCATATAGTGCTAATTTTTTTGAGGCATTATATGCAAGATGCATTGTAAAGTCGATGCATTTGTTTGTTAAATAACTTTGTATAACTAAAAATTCTTTGTTTCAACGTATAATCTAATAATAGATTTTATATAAATGGTAGTGTGTATATATGTGGATAGGGGTGTAGTTATTAATGAAACGCTTAAGTACGACTTTGAAAGTACGATTGATTAGCAATTTTTTACAGCTAATTATTACGACAGCATTTATACCGTTTATAGCACTATATTTAACAGATATGTTAAGTCAATCAATTGTCGGTATATATCTTGTTGGTTTAGTGGTTCTAAAATTTCCATTGTCCATTATATCTGGTTACCTTATTGAGATATTTCCGAAAAAGTTGCTAGTACTTATTTATCAAGCGACGATGGTGATAATGCTTGTGTTCATGGGCATATTTGGGTCACATCAATTGTGGCAAATTATTGGTTTTTGTGTTGCATATGCCATATTTACAATCGTTTGGGGATTACAATTTCCAGTTATGGACACATTAATTATGGATGCAATTACCGAAGACGTGGAACATTATATTTACAAGATTAGCTATTGGATGACGAACTTATCGGTAGCTATTGGGGCATTGTTAGGCGGCTTGATGTATGGCTACAGTATGTTACTACTTTTCTTAATAGCAGCTTGTATATTTTTAATTGTACTCTTTATTTTATATATTTGGTTACCTCAAGACCGAAATCAAGTAAAGCAAAGTGATGACAAGAGGCATGCAAGTCGTTATCAAAAATTACAAATAATGAATATATTTCGCAGTTATAAATTAGTTTTGAAAGACCGTAATTATATGTTATTGATTTCGGGGTTCAGTATCATCATGATGGGTGAATTTTCAATCTCCTCATATATTGCTATTAGACTAAAGAATCAGTTTGAAACAATAAGTATAGGTTCATATGATATTACAGGTGCTAAGATGTTAGCAATCTTGCTAATGATTAATACGGTCGTCGTCATTTTACTCACGTATTCAATCTCGAAAGTTGTATTGAAAATAGATTTTAAAAAAGCTTTAATCACTGGTTTGCTGATTTATATTGTTGGCTATAGTGGTCTAACCTATCTTAATCAGTTTGGCTTATTAGTTGTTTTTATGATAATTGCGACTGTAGGTGAAATTATTTATTCGCCTATAGTTTCAGAACAACGCTTTAAAATTATTCCTAAAGCTAAAAGAGGAACATATAGTGCAGTTAATGCATTAGGTATTCATTTTTCAGAAACACTAGCTAGGTTAGGGATTGTGTTGGGTGCTTTCTTAACGTCATTACAAATGGGACTGTATATGTTTATCGTTTTAACAATTGGTGCTAGCATGCTTGTTGCTGGTGTATTCGGGGGACAAAAACAAGTGAATACAAATTGAATTTATTTAAATATTTATTTTATGCATCTTTTTATATTGAAAACCTATTAATTCGGTCGTAATTAAAATAGAGATAAATTTATTAAGAATTTGTTAAAATTTAAGGATAACAATTGTTTTATGCGAGTTGTTTGTTTAATATAAACTTGCTTCATGGATATTTTGTAACAACAATATTGAATTTGCAATGAGATGTGAACAACAGAAAGTGATTAACGAGTTGTAGTGTACTATTTATCGAAGATGTATGTAATTTACATTGAAAAATATACCAATTGTAACGATGATACAAGATGTATTTTAGGGTAGAATATATCGCTCATATGTTGCGAATGGTGTTTTATATTAATCATTACATAACGAGTTAATTAACATTTCGTCGGTTATCATATCATCATGCAATTTCAGTAAGTAATGAGTATTATGATATGAAAGAAGGACTTTTTATGATTATGGGTAATTTGAGATTTCAGCAGGAATATTTTCGTATATACAAAAATAATACAGAATCAACGACACACCGTAATGCGTATTGGGTTAAACTCGCTAAAAATGTTGAAGCTACTAAAATGATGTATGCATTATCGACAATTGTGCAACAACATGCATCTATAAGACATTTTTTTGATGTTACTACCGATGACAATTTAACAATGATACTTCATGAATTTCTGCCTTTTATTGAGATAAAACAAGTTCCAACTTCTTCCGCAAACTATGATTTAGAAGCTTTTTTTAAGCAAGAATTAAGTACTTACCATTTTAATGATTCACCTTTATTCAAATTTAAATTGTTTCAGTTCGCTGATGCTGCATATATACTATTAGATTTTCATGTGTCCATTTTCGATGATAGTCAAATTGATATTTTTCTTGATGATTTATGCAATGCATATCGTGGCAATACTGTTATTAACAATACTCGACAGCATGCACATTTAAATAGAAATGATGATAAGCACAATCAAGATGCATCGCATATAGCATTAGACTCAAACTATTTTCGGTTAGAGAATAACTCTGACATCCATATTGATAGTTATTTACCAATTAAGCATCCATTTGAGCAAGCTTTATATCAAACGTATTTGATTGATGATATGACATCAATAGATATGGCATCGTTGGCTGTTAGTGTGTATTTAGCTAATCATATAATGAGTCAACAACATGATGTCACATTAGGTATACATGTACCATCACATTTACCAAATGATTTACACGGAAATATTGTGCCGTTAACGTTAACAATCGATGCAAAAGATGTATGTCAACGTTTTACAACAGATTTTAATAAATGTGTGTTGCAAAATATGTCGCAATTACAGTGCGCGAATTCTTCGCTTTCACTAGAGACTATTTTTCATTGTTATCATCATATGATGTCTTGTTGTAATGATGTTATTGAGGATGTACATCAAATACATGATGCACATACATCTTTAGCGGATATTGAAATTTTTCCACATCAACACGGGTTCAAAATTATATATAACAGTACAGCATATGATTTGCTCTCAATCGAGACGCTGAGTGACTTAGTTCGAAATATTTATTTGCAAATTACTGAAGAAAATGGAAATAAACGAACAACTGTAGATGAACTTAATTTGATGACAGAACGTGATATTCAATTATATGACGATATCAATGTAAGTTTGCCTGAGATAGATGATGCGCAAACAGTTGTTACCTTATTTGAGCAACAAGTTGAAGCAACGCCGAATCATGTCGCTGTGCAATTTGACGGAGTGTTTATAACATATCAAACATTGAATGCACGCGCGAATGATTTAGCACACCGTTTGAGAAACCAGTATGGTGTTGAACCTAATGATCGTGTCGCTGTCATAGCTGAAAAAAGTATTGAGATGATAATAGCGATGATAGGTGTGTTGAAAGCTGGTGGGGCTTACGTGCCAATTGATCCGAACTATCCAAGTGATCGTCAGGAGTACATTTTAAAAGATGCAACGCCTAAAGTTGTAATAACGTACCAAGCTTTATATGAAAATGGTAAACAAAATATTAATCACATTGATTTGAATAAGATAGCGTGGAAAAATATTGATAATCTTTCTAAATGTAACACGTTAGAAGATCATGCTTATGTTATTTACACGTCGGGGACAACTGGTAACCCAAAAGGTACACTAATTCCGCACCGAGGTATTGTTCGCTTGGTCCATCAAAATCATTATGTACCATTAAATGAAGAGACGACGATTTTGTTATCAGGAACTATAGCCTTTGATGCTGCAACATTTGAAATATATGGTGCATTGCTCAATGGTGGAAAGCTGATTGTTGCTAAAAAAGAACAATTATTAAATCCAATAGCGTTAGAACAATTAATCAATGAAAATGACGTTAATACTATGTGGTTAACCTCCTCATTATTTAATCAGATTGCTAGTGAACGAATAGAAGTATTGGTACCGTTAAAGTACTTATTAATTGGTGGAGAAGTATTGAATGCTAAGTGGGTGGATTTGCTTAATCAAAAACCGAAGCATCCTCAAATTATTAATGGTTATGGACCAACTGAAAATACAACATTTACAACGACGTATAATATACCTAACAAAGTTCCAAATCGTATTCCTATTGGTAAACCGATTCTTGGTACTCATGTTTATATCATGCAAGGCGAGTGTCGATGTGGCGTTGGTATTCCTGGAGAATTATGTACAAGTGGCTTTGGGTTAGCTGCAGGTTATTTAAATCAGCCAGAATTGACAGCAGATAAATTTATCAAAGATTCAAATATAAATCAGCTGATGTATAGAAGTGGTGATATCGTTCGTCTATTACCCGATGGCAACATAGATTATTTATATCGAAAGGACAAACAAGTTAAGATTCGAGGGTTTAGGATTGAGTTGTCAGAGGTTGAGCATGCGCTCGAGCGTATACAAGGTATTAATAAAGCAGTTGTTATTGTTCAAAATCATGATCAAGATCAGTATATCGTTGCTTATTATGAAGCGATGCATACATTATCACATAATAAGATTAAATCACAATTACGTATGACCTTACCGGAGTACATGATACCAGTTAATTTCATGCATATTGAGCAAATTCCTATTACTATTAATGGGAAATTAGATAAGAAGGCATTGCCTATCATGGACTATGTCGATACGGATGCCTATGTAGCACCGAGTACAGATACCGAACACTTGCTATGCCAAATTTTTGCAGATATTTTACATGTGAATCAAGTAGGTATTCATGATAATTTCTTTGAATTAGGTGGCCATTCATTAAAAGCAACGTTAGTGGTGAATCGGATAGAGGCATCTACTGGGAAACGATTACAAATTGGTGATTTATTACAAAAGCCAACTGTATTTGAACTAGCACAAGCGATTGCTAAGGTTCAAGAACAAAACTATGAAGTGATGCCAGAAGCTATAGTTAAAGATGATTATGTGCTGAGCTCTGCACAAAAGCGTATGTATTTATTATGGAAATCAAACCATAAAGATACGGTGTATAACGTACCTTTTTTATGGCGGTTATCATCAGGACTTAATGTAGCTCAATTGCAACAAGCAGTTCAGCATTTGATAGCGCGACATGAGATTCTACGAACACAATATATTGTTGTAGATGATGAGGTTCGACAACGTATTGTGGCAGATGTTGTAGCTGACTTTGAAGAAGTTAACACGCATTTTACGGATGAACAAGAAATCATGCGCCAATTTGTGGCACCTTTTAATTTGGAAAAGCCAAGTCAAATTAGAGTGAGATACATTAGAAGTCCCTTACATGCATACCTGTTTATAGATACACATCATATCATTAATGACGGTATGAGTAATATACAATTAATGAATGATCTTAACGCACTTTATCAACATAAATTATTGTTACCACTTAAATTGCAATATAAAGACTATAGTGAGTGGATGTCGCATCGTGATATGACGAAACATAGACAATATTGGTTATCTCAATTCAAAGATGAAGTACCTATTTTAAGCTTACCGACAGACTATGTTAGACCAAATATTAAAACGACAAATGGAGCAATGATGTCATTTACAATGAATCAACAAATGAGACAGCTACTTCAAAAGTATGTAGAAAAGCATCAAATTACTGATTTTATGTTCTTTATGAGTGTGGTCATGACGTTGTTAAGCAGATATGCTCGAAAAGATGATGTTGTTGTCGGTAGTGTGATGAGTGCGCGTATGCATAAAGGCACGGAGCAAATGCTAGGCATGTTTGCTAATACGTTGGTATATAGAGGGCAACCGTCACCTGATAAAATGTGGACACAGTTTTTACAAGAGGTTAAGGAAATGAGTTTGGAGGCATACGAGCATCAAGAATACCCATTCGAATGTTTAGTAAATGACTTAGATCAATCACATGATGCCTCACGGAATCCATTATTTGATGTCATGTTAGTACTACAAAACAATGAAACGAATCATGCTCATTTTGGGCATAGTAAATTAACACACATTCAACCCAAATCAGTGACGGCGAAATTTGATTTATCTTTCATCATTGAAGAAGATCGCGATGACTATATAATCAATATCGAGTATAATACCGATTTATATCACTCAGAAACAGTTCGTCACATGGGTAATCAATGTATGATTATGATTGATTATATTTTGAAGCATCAAGATACACTACAAATTTGTGATATACCAAACGGCACGGAGGAACTTCTAAATTGGGTCAATACGCATGTTAACGATCGAATGCTTAATGTCCCGGGAAATAAATCTATCATAAGTTACTTTAATGAAGCTGTCTCACGACAAGGTAATCATGTTGCGCTAGTCATGAATGATTTGACAATGACGTATGAAACATTACACAACTATGTGGATGCCATTGCGCACATGCTCCTATCAAATGGTGTGGGCAATGGTCAACGGGTTGCCTTGTTTACAGAACGTAGTTTTGAAATGATTGCGGCGATGTTGGCGACAGTTAAAGTAGGTGCATCTTATATACCTATCGATATTGATTTTCCGAATAAACGACAAGGTGCAATTTTGGAGGATGCTAAAGTAACTGCAGTCATGTCTTATGGCGTTGAAATTGAAACGACATTACCAGTCATTCAATTGGAAAATGCTAAAGGCTTTGTTGAATCAAAGGAAAATGAACAATATGATGATTTACATGGCAATCAACTTGAAAACACAGCGATGTTAGATAATGAGATGTATGCTATTTACACATCTGGTACGACCGGGATGCCTAAAGGGGTTGCCATACGACAACGAAATTTGTTGAATTTAGTGCATGCATGGTCAACTGAATTGCAATTAGGCAACAATGAAGTATTTTTGCAACATGCAAATATTGTTTTTGATGCATCAGTTATGGAGATTTATTGTTGTTTGTTAAATGGTCATACGCTTGTGATTCCAGATAGAGAGGAACGTGTTAATCCAGCACAGTTACAACAACTCATTAATAAGCATCGTGTGACGGTGGCGTCGATTCCGTTACAGATGTGTAGTGTTATGGAAGACTTTTATATTGAAAAGTTGATTACAGGCGGGGCAACTAGTACGGCATCCTTTGTTAAATATATTGAGAAGCATTGTGGCACGTATTTCAATGCCTATGGACCATCTGAGTCAACAGTCATCACATCGTATTGGTCACATCATTGTGGTGATTTGATACCTGAGACGATTCCAATTGGCAAACCCTTATCTAACATCCAAGTGTATATTATGTCAGATGGTTTGTTATGCGGTATTGGTATGCCAGGCGAGTTGTGTATTGCAGGTGATAGTTTAGCGATAGGATATATTAACCGTCCAGAATTAATGGCTGATAAATGGCAAAATAATCCATTTGGTAAAGGAAAGTTGTATCATAGTGGTGATTTAGCACGTTATACATCTGATGGTCAAATTGAATTTTTAGGAAGAATAGATAAACAAGTGAAAGTTAACGGGTACCGTATTGAACTTGATGAAATTGAAAATGCAATATTAGCTATTCGTGGTATATCTGATTGTGTTGTAACAGTAAGTCACTTTGATACGCATGATATATTGAATGCTTATTATGTCGGAGAGCAACAAGTGGAGCAGGATTTGAAGCAATATTTAAATGATCATCTGCCTAAGTATATGATTCCTAAGACTATAACGCATATCGATTGTATGCCATTAACCACGAATGACAAGGTGGATACTACGCGTTTGCCAAATCCATCACCTATACAACAGTCTAATAAAGTGTATAGCGAACCCTCTAATGAAATTGAGCAGACATTTGTTGATGTATTTGGAGAGGTATTGAAACAAAATGATGTCGGTGTTGACGATGATTTCTTTGAACTTGGTGGTAACTCATTAGAGGCGATGTTAGTTGTCTCGCATTTAAAACGATTTGGCCATCATATTTCAATGCAGACATTATACCAATATAAAACCGTGCGACAGATTGTTAATTATATGTACCAAAATCAACAATCATTAGTTGCATTACCGGATAATCTTTCGGAATTACAAAAGATTGTTATGTCTCGTTATAACTTGGGTATTTTAGAGGATAGTCTAAGTCATCGACCTCTAGGAAATACACTATTGACTGGCGTGACAGGTTTTTTAGGTGCTTATCTGATTGAAGCACTACAAGGATACAGTCATCGCATTTATTGTTTCATACGTGCTGATAATGAGGAAATAGCATGGTATAAGTTGATGACGAATTTAAATGATTATTTTTCAGAAGAGACGGTTGAAATGATGTTATCAAACATTGAAGTCATTGTTGGTGATTTCGAGTGTATGGATGATGTTGTTTTACCAGAAAACATGGATACGATTATTCATGCAGGTGCTCGTACAGATCATTTTGGTGATGATGATGAATTTGAAAAAGTAAATGTTCAAGGTACTGTTGATGCCATACGTTTGGCACAACAACATCATGCAAGGTTAATATATGTGTCTACGATAAGTGTGGGAACTTATTTTGATATAGACACAGAAGATGTGACATTTTCAGAAGCGGATGTCTATAAAGGACAACTACTAACATCACCATATACACGGAGTAAATTTTATAGTGAATTAAAAGTATTAGAAGCTGTAAATAATGGCTTAGATGGTCGGATTGTACGTGTTGGTAATTTGACGAGTCCTTACAATGGAAGATGGCATATGAGAAATATAAAGACTAACCGTTTTTCAATGGTAATGAATGATTTGTTACAACTGGATTGTATCGGGGTTAGCCTGGCTGAAATGCCTGTAGATTTTTCTTTTGTGGATACGACTGCAAGACAAATTGTCGCATTAGCACAGGTCAACACACCACAAATCATTTACCATGTGCTATCACCTAATAAAATGCCGGTGAAATCTTTGTTAGAATGCGTTAAGCGCAAAGAAATTGAACTCGTCAGCGATGAATCATTTAATGAAATTTTACAGAAACAAGACATGTACGAAACGATTGGATTAACTAGTGTTGACCGTGAACAACAACTAGCAATGATAGATACAACATTAACATTAAAAATAATGAATCACATCAGTGAAAAATGGCCAACGATAACTAACAATTGGCTGCATCATTGGGCGCAATATATCAAAACAATATTCAATAAGTAAGTAGGGAAAGTTATGACAGTATTTGTAATGCAATTACAGAGTAACTTGAAAAGTATTGAAGAATTAATATCACAAAGTCGTTGGTCATATAAAAAACCACGTACAGTCAACTATAGATACAATCAAGATAAACTCATGCACAGATTGGGAGATATTTTAGTGCAATATGGAATTCAACATGACACAGGTTTATTACCACATGAATGGCATTATCACATTTCGCCACGAGGTAAGGCAGATATTGTTCAACACAATCGTGATGGACAGCCCATCTATGTGAGCTTATCATATAGTTATCCTTATATCGTGTGTGTTGTCGATAAAGAACCAGTTGGTATAGATATCGAAAAGATATCACAACGTTTAGACTGGCGTACGTTAGTGACGTGTTTCTCTACAAACGAAGCACATCAAATATGTAGTTTAAATGATTTTTATCAAATATGGACACAAAAAGAAAGTTTTACAAAATTGATTGGTGAAGGTTTAATCAAAGGATTGGACATTTATGATATGACACAATCACACTTTTATCAATCACGTGAAGTGAAGTTCAAACAATTTATTTTTGATCAGTTTATGGTACAGGTATGTTTCTTAGGACAGGCACCCTGGGGTTATAAAAAAGTGTCTGTATTTCAGTTATTGAGTAGTTAATATGACGTCTGACAGTATCATTGCGCAGTGATTTTAAACTATACTGCCTAAATGTTTACTGTTAGATGTTTTTTTATTGGAAAAATGAAAGGTGAATACACGATGGCATCATTCAAAATCATGACGAGATTAAAGTAAGTGATAAGGTGAAAATATACTGAGCAATATTGAAATTACCGAAAATAATAGTTTGTTACGACGCATTTGAGACTTTAATGCTCACGTAAGTTGGCTGGAATCATATCATGTCAGTTAATAAAATAACGTGAGCATCAATCATCATACTCAAACGATGATTTAAAACTCACGTTAATGTTAGTCAGTGTATTAATTTAATTTATAGCGATAGACAAAATGTTGTCGCACTAATTCAATTGTCATCATCCAGACGATATGGCCAAAGAATTCTGACAGATGCTCTTGGAATGGTTGATCCCACACAGCAGGTACAGTATGCATGATTGGCATAATGATAAGGTGGAATAATACCCAAATAGCAATACCAAATACAGCACCTTGTCCCATCGCTAAGTAAGCGTATTTTTTAACTAATATGCAGTAAATAATTGCAATGACGATAGAAAAACTAAAGTGGACAATAAAGCTTACCCAAGGCAATTCCATATTTGAAAATGTATATGTTTGATGCGTAAACTCACTACTAAATCCTAATTGTTGCAATAACTCTTGAGGTGGGTTTGTTGCATTACGTTCTGGTGTGCGAGGTGGAAACATGACCTCCCAACCTAATTTTACAATTCCAGATAACAAGCCACCGATAATTCCAGCATAAATGAATATACCCATTTGTCGTTTCGTCAACTTAAGGACTCCTCTCTATTTACTATCCTCATTATAGTATTTTGTGAAAATAATCACAATGAAAAGCTTTGCAAAACTTAAAATATTTTGATAAACAAATTTGTAAAAGGTTATTAGTTTTTTACATCTCATATTGTATCATACTGTATTCGGAATTATTGACGAGATGAACGGTAAATAAATGTTTCAGCGCAATGGATAAACGAACTGGAATCATCGCGTGTCAAAACTTGTTAGTCCTTAATTTCATGGTTATGAATTAAGGATTGTTGTGCCAACAAAATCATTATTGTAAATAGATTCGATAATATTTGGCTTGTTTCCTGATGCAATGATAACTTTAGGACAGCCATTTTCAATCGCATTTTTAGCATCAAGCACTTTGGGAATCATACCTCCATAAATATCACCATGCTCAATATACTGATTAATATCACCTAATGGTAGATGAGGTATAACAACATCATTGATGAGTACACCTGCAATATTACTTAATACATAAATAGGTGCTTTTAATGATGATGCAATAAAATAGGCAAGCGTGTCAGCATTAATATTGTAAAATTCTCCATCATGGTTATTGAAACCAATCGAATTAATGATAGGTACAAATTTATCACATATATACTGTAAAGCATCCTTATTTAAAGCGGTCGGAACTCCGACATATCCATATTGTTGATCAAAAGATGTAATTTCAAACAGCTGTGCATCTACACCACATAAGCCTATTGCAGAACATTGGTGCTGGTTAAATTGAGCTACTAATGCCGTGTTAACGTCTGCAATGAGCGTGCGTTTAGTAATCGTCATGGTTGCTTTATCAGTCACTCTTAGGCCATTAACAAAGTGTGGCTCGATTTGCTGGTTTGATAATGCATCATTAATAAAAGGGCCACCGCCATGAACGATAATAGGGTAGATGTTGTTTGATCGTAAATGCTTAATATTGTTAATAATTGATGGATGCATGTCACTAAGTGTACTGCCACCAATTTTAATGACAATAAATTTCATCTAACCAACACCACCTTATGTTCGATATGATGCGTTAATACGCACATAATCATAGGATAAATCACAACCGTATGCAGTCGCTGTAGCGTTACCTAAACCAAGCTGAACGTCAATTGTGACATGTTCGTGAGTTAATGTATTCGACATAGCTTGCTCATCAAATAGTACAGCCATACCTTTATCAACGACAGGTATTTGGTTCAGTTGAACATATGTGCAGTTAGGATCAATTTCACATCCGCTATAGCCAATAGCTGTAATGATTCGACCAAAATTGGCATCTTCGCCAAAAATAGCTGATTTTACTAGATTTGAACTTACGATAGTTTTACCGATTTTTCTTGCATCTGATATTGACTTAGCACCTGACACATTGACGCTGATTAACTTTGTTGCGCCTTCGCCATCTCTAGCTATAGCTTTAGCTAAAAATGTACAGACAAAATTGAATGCATCAACAAATGTTTCCCATTGTGGATGGTCTTGATTAAGTATTTGGTGTTCAACTTGGTGATTTGCCATGACTAATACCATGTCATTTGTACTTGTATCGCCATCAACAGTAATCATATTAAATGTATGGTCAGTCGAAGATTTTAATAATTGATGAAGTGTATTCGATTCAATCGCTGCATCGGTTGTTATAAAAGCAAGCATGGTAGCCATATTTGGGTGAATCATACCTGAACCTTTGGCGCTACCACCAATTGTAACGGTTTTACCATCGATTTTTAGTGATACAGCGATATGTTTTGTACATGTATCAGTTGTTAAAATTGCCTCGTTAAACGCACCTGGCGTTGTGTACTTAGTATCCTTAATATGATCGGTCCCATTCTTAATTTTATCCATAGGCAAATATTCACCAATAACCCCAGTTGAAGCAACAGCAACATGCTCAGATGGTATTTGAAGTTGTTGAGCAACCCATGTTTGTGTTTGTCGTGCATCATCTATGCCTTGTTGACCGGTACAAGAATTTGCATTAGCTGAATTAACAACAAGTGCTTGTAATTTTCCTTTAGACTTTTGTAAAGTGTCTTCAGTGACAATAAGTGGTGCAGCTTTAAACTGATTTAAAGTATATACGGCAGCTGCACTTGCCAAAGACGATGAGTAAATCCAGCCAAAGTCTTTTTTGTTAGCGCGTAAACCGATGTGCATACCACCAGCCGTGAAGCCTTGAGGTGTACTAATATCGCCATGTTTAATAATTGAAAAGTTATATTGTTGTGATGTCGTTTCTTGATGTTTCATTCTAACACCCCTTATGGATAAACTGGTGATTGTTTTAGGCCAGTCGTAACTTCAAAATTATATAATATATTTAAGTTTTGAATGGCTTGACCACTTGCCCCTTTGACAAGGTTATCAATCACTGATACTAAAATTGCTGTTTGCGTTGTTTCATCTACATAGATACCGATATCGCAGTAGTTACTACCGAGTACTTCTTTTGTGGTTGGAAAAGTCCCAATATCTCTAATTCTGACAAATGGCTGATTAGCATAATAAGAGGTCATTAATTTATGTAATGATTCAGTTGTATATTCAGATGATAATTTGACATAAATTGTTGATAAAATACCTCGTGTCATTGGTACGAGATGTGGTGTAAATATGACTGATACATCTTGACCCGCAACGATAGATAAATATTGCTCGATTTCCGGTTTGTGTTTATGGTTTCCGATTGCATAAGCGCTTAGATTTTCATTCATTTCTGAAAAATGAACACGTTGTGATAATGAACGACCAGCACCTGACACGCCGGTCTTAGCATCAATAATAATAGATGACAAATCTACTATTTTTTCGCTAATAAGTGGATGTAATGCTAATAATGTTGCTGTAGGGAAACAGCCAGGATTAGAAATGAGCTTCGTTCCATTGTTATCAAACGATTGCCATTCTGAAATGCTGTAAATAGCATGATTCAAATCATCTTGTGCTGCAGCAGTTTCTTTGTAATATGCTTCATATATTTCACGATTCTTAATTCTAAATGCGCCAGATAAATCGATAACATGAATACCTTTTTCTACTAAGGGAGGGATACATGTTTTACTTACGGGTGCTGGTGTCGCAAAGAAAATTACATCACAGTCATTATTGTCCACTGTAAGTGCTTCGAAATGTTGCATAATATGTTGTAAATGTGGAAATGTTAATTTCAACGGTTCATCTACTTTTGAATGTGAGTAGATGTGTGCAATCGTTATATGAGGATGTGTTTGTAATAATCGAATTAATTCAATTGCGCCATAACCGCTACCGCCAACGATACCTACTTTAATCATCATGAATCCCTCCTATGTCATATATAAATGATTAATTGTTAATTTTTAAAAACGTCTTGAAAAGCTGCAACAATTTGATTGATTTCCTCTCTATCAATGACTAGAGGTGGAGACAATCGAATGATAGTACGATGCGTGTCTTTGCATAAGATTCCACGTTGAATCAGTTGATCCACAAAAGGTGCAGCATCTGTGTTAAGCTCTATGCCTATAAATAAACCACGACCTCTAATTTCTTTAATACTAGGATGTTTAAGTTGTAGCAACGCTTTTAATAAAAATGAACCTAAGCGTTCTGATCGTTCAACCAGTTGTTCATCTTTAAGTACATCAAGCGCTGCCGTCGATATTGCAATGGCTAAAGGGTTACCACCAAATGTTGAACCATGTGTACCTGGTGTTAGAACACGCATGACATCATTATTTGCAAGTACAGCAGATACAGGGTATAAGCCGCCACCCAATGCCTTACCTAAAATATAAATGTCTGGAACGACTTGCTCCCATTCCATAGCAAACCATTTCCCAGTTCTACCAAGACCAACTTGAATTTCATCTGCAATCAATAATATTTGATGTTTATCACATAGTTGACGCACAGCTTGAATATATCCTTTCGGTGGTATATTAACGCCACCTTCACCTTGAATTGGTTCCAAAATAATTGCTGCTGTATTCGGTGAAATAGCTTGTGTTAATTGTTCAATGTCTCCAAAATCTACTGTTGTAGTGCCTTGAAGTAGGGGGTGAAATCCTGCTTTATAT